>JAJFUL010000131.1 GCA_021372425.1 Spirochaetaceae bacterium | reverse complement strand
GCGCTAAAATCATGGGAATATTATTCGATTGGGGGCACGATTCAGTTCTTAATTTCAAGGTTCGAAACTGCGGTCTGGCCCTATTAGATACAGAAACATCCATTCTTGAAAAACCAAAAACAGAATGGCATGACTTCTGTCTTTACCATAGCCGCTTCTATGCAAGGCGCGACGGGAAGTCGTTCTCTAAATTGTGTGTTGCCGATAAATATTCAATCTGCATGATGCCTGCCTGGTTATATTTGCCAATGGCCAGAGCGACTGGCGAAATAGAGGAATATATGGCCCTCGCTAAATTCAGGACCGAAAACGGCGAGCCCAAATATGCGTCAATGAAACTGAGTACCAACATGGAAGAGCGCTGGTTTTATGATGTCCAGGAATATCTGGCAAGATGGGTTGAAGAGCATAAAAACGGCGGCCCTGATAAGTGGACTCCGGACCTCGACAAAGTAAAACCGAGGATTGCTCAATCCGGATCGGGGGTGTGGCAATGAACTTTCCCTGTCCTTACTGCGGAATAAAGTTGAACCTTCTCGAACTGCAACTGGAGCAGGATCTCCAAGCGATTATCAAAATGCAGCAGGCGTTCGGGGCTCATGGTAATGCCGTATGGTCCTATATTTCCCTGTTCGGAGTTACCCCTTTGAAAACCAAGGCGAAGAAGGTCCGCATATTGCTCGAATCGGTTAAACGCCTTTTCGATGCGGGGGAGTTCTCCTGGCAGAAAAGGCTCTATAAAATAAGCCAGGCCGGAATAGTCGAGGCCCTCAATACAGTCAGTCTCCGCAATTTCGATACGCCTCTTACCAACCACAATTATTTGAAAACGGTTATGGTCACAATAGCTGAACGGGAAGAAAAGGAATCGGCACGGATAAGGGAAAAGAAATTGCGCGAGAAGGAAGAGGGCTTGCGCAATGCCCACCGCGATCCGGACGATAACCTCTCATATGAGGAAAACAGACAGAGATTAAAAGGTGTCTTGGAGGTGCTCAAATAATGAAAGCGATCGACAACACTCAAAAGAAGTTGATCCATATCGCCCTGGCGCAACTCAAAATGGGTGATGAAGAGTATCGTACAATTCTGGATGGCCATTACGGTGTGACATCCTCGAAGGATCTGTCGTTTGCCCAGGCCCATGAGCTGATCGAATATTTTAAGAGTCTCGGCTTCAAGATCAAGGGCCGTAAATGCGGCTGGTGCGCGCCGCGGATTGATCGAGGCCGGCCTGCAGACAATGTATTTTTCTTTATAAGCCCTGGACAGGCCCGGATGATTAACGGCCTTAAAGAGCAGGTGCGCTGGAAGAGCGAAGACGGCTATTCAAGATGGTTGAACAAGTATTATAAAATCGACGTGGTCCGAACAAGTATTCAGGCGACGCGGGTAATCGAGGGACTCAAGGGCTTGCTGCGATCGCAAAGCAACTGCCGCGCGTGCGGCGCATTCAATATTCCATAAGGAGTTCGAGGGGCATATGGAAAAGTGGATCGAGGAAATTGCGAGTGACATAACAATAGAAAGCCTCCCGGAAGCATACCGCATATTGGCCGATGCTATTGGGTTGCCCGCGACCATCCAGGCCGCTCCCCGCCTCAGCGGCCTGGAGCTTTACTTTCCCAAAGTAGGCCGCTTGCTCGAACAGAAGCGCAATGATATGATCCGCCGCGAATTCAACGGCGGTAATTACAGGCACCTCGCCACCAAATACGGTCTCACTGAAAGATGGGTAAGAAACATCGTTCATGAAAAGCCCATCGAACAAAGCCAAATGAATCTCTTTGAATAAAATAGTGAAGTACTTCACGAGACTTCCTTTCTAATCTTCTATAAAACCATCCCCACATCACATCATTTCCTCCTTATTCCTGGTCGGAGCTGCGGTAACGGGGCCGCAGTTCCGGGCAGGTTTTTAAGGCAGGCGAGGAGTTTCATATGGATGGTTTCGAGAGCGCATTTCAAAAGACCTTTGAGCATGAGGGCGGTTATTCCAACAATAAAGCCGACCGTGGCGGCGAGACTAATTACGGCATCACAAAAAAATTGTTTGAGGATGCAATTGCCCACGGCGTCATCTCCGGAATAACCGATATCAAGGATTTAACTCCTGACCAGGCCAGGGACATTTACCGGGCATATTTCTGGAAGCCACTGCGACTTGATGAAATTTTGAACCAAGACATAGCTTCCGAGATCTTTGATACGGGAGTTAATTCCGGTCCAGGCAGAGCTACCCTAATAGCTCAGCTCGCACTCGATTATCTTGGCGAGGATGTCAAAACTGACGGGGTTATGGGACCTACTACTATCGGCCTGATCAATAAGTGGTGCAACAAGGACCCGCGTGCCCTCTTCATATCACTCAATGGATTTCAGTTTATTAACTTCGTTGCCATCGTTGAAGAGAGCCTGATTGAGGAGATCACCAGGCGTGTGAAGAGCGACGATTCACAGCATATATTCAGCCGTGGCTGGACAAAGAGGATTCAGGACTATCGTCAAGCATGAAATAGCAAGCGCCGCTTTCGCGTACCGGACTGAGACGCCGCGAAAGAGAGGGCCACACTTGAAGGCGGGAATCCGCCGCTCCCTGTAAGGGGAGGAACCACGAGTACTCCCCTTCGCTCCCAAGGCGAAGGGGAGACCTCTAACAGAAAGGAGATTCGAAAATGGTCATCACTATCGCTGTTCTCTGGTCAGTGTCGATTGGAGCCGCTCTTTATGCGGGTTACCGATGGGGAAGCAAGGTCAAGGAAAAGGTGCTGAGCGAGGCCAGGGAGATCACGGACAAAGTGAAGGACGAGATCTCTGATGTCGCTGACTCCATAAAGAAGAAAGCCGGAGAATAATTATGGACTGGAAAGATCTCGGGAAAAAGGTCGGCGCTGCAGGGCTCACCGTGCTCGGCACGGCCCTGGCTGGTCCTGCCGGTGCGACAATAGGAGGCATGGTTGGCCAGGCCATTTTCGGGGATGGCTCAGACGATATCAGTGCAGAAAAAATCAATACGGCCCTCAGCAATCCTGACACCCTTCTGAAGCTTAAACAGTTCGAACTTGACCATCAGATCGAGATCAACAAGCTCGTCCTCGAGCAGACAAGGCTCGAACTCGGGGATAAGGCATCGGCAAGGTCACGCGAGGTGGAAACGACCAAGGCAACGGGCAAGCGCGATACCAACCTCTACGCGCTGGCGTGGCTCGGTATCCTTGGGTATATGGCGATCCTCGTATATCTGATCAGTTGCGGATTACCCAAAATGAGCGCGGAACTGGCCCTCATGGTTGGTAACTTGATCGGCATAGTAGGTGCTAAATTTTCGACAATTTACGACTACTTCTTCGGGGCCGGGAAAGAATTAATAAACCAGAGAGCCGCCGATAAGGCATAGGCGCGCTCCGGCAAAGATTGACTTGTGATTAATGCAAAAATCACAAAGGCGGGACATCCTAAAAGTAAATGGACGATATCGACGCAGCCCAAGAGCGAGAGGCATTATTTCAAAGTGTTGCGCTCAAGAGAGCCCTGGCCAAACCTCATGAGGAGAAAGCCTTGATTATCAACGGTCGGCCGCATTGTCTGGACTGCGAGATGCCGATTCCCCAAAAGAGGCTTCGGGCAAATCCCTCGGCCGTGCGCTGCATCGAGTGCCAGACCATAAAGGAGCGGGGATGAGTTGGGATGATATTTTCAAGAACCTGGTCTTCTGGGGTCCTGGAGCGGTTATAGCCGGGCTGATGATCCTGGCTTTTTATTGCCTGGCGTCCAAGTTCATCGAGAAATTCGTGAGCGGCTTTTTAGAAATCGGAAAGGATTTTGTCAGTGCCCAGAAAGAACAGGCGGCATCGCTCGCCAAGATGGCCCAGGGTACCGAAGGGCTCAGAGACAGCATCAATCAATTTGTGACGCGCGATAATCAGGAGCATCGCGAAATGATAATTCTGTTGAAGTACACGCG
>JAJFUL010000139.1 GCA_021372425.1 Spirochaetaceae bacterium | reverse complement strand
ACGATCTTCATGTCGCGCTCGCGGTCATGGCGTATCGGCTGGCAGGGACAGAAGGGAATGCCATTTTTGAGCTCGATCTTGACTTCCTGCTCGAGCAGGAAATCCGCCAAGTCTTCATCGGGCGTGAACTTGAAGCCAAGCGGCTCCACGACTTTGCCATGGAAATATCGTAGCGCCTTTTTTCTCGATTCGATATCCATACAGGCCAGCCTCAGGGCTCAAGGAGTTCAGCATAGCGATCGGGCCGATACCCTTCGACTACGTATTCGCCGATCTTGACGAAAGGGAAGCCGCTTGCGCAATAGCTGTCCATTTCCTTGACGATCCTTTCCTGGGTCGCATCATCGGCCAGGTCGTAATCGATGAATTCATAGGCGATGCCGCGATCGGTGAAATATTTCTTCGTCTTCCTGCACCAGGGGCAGGTGGACAGCGTATACATGGTGACTTTCTTCATAGTGTTCTCCTCTCAGCCGAGACTGATGTACAATTTTCCGCCATATGTCTTTATCGGATACACAGCCAGGCCAAGCTCGGGGGCGTCGAGCATTCGTCCGTTCCGGATGTCATACCGCCAATCATGGCAAGGACAGCTGAGCGTATATCCATCGAGCCTGCCCGAGGCCATCGGGCAGGCCATGTGAGCGCAAGCTCCGGAGACGGCGTAGATTGCTCCATCGACGCGCGCGACGACAACGTTGACCCCGAGGGGATACACCGCCATCATGACGCCTTCTTTCAATGCCGCTTCGTCAATTGCATAGGTCCAGATTTGCCCCTCGTTTGGTGCAAGCTGAGTTGGCATCTGCAAATCCTTCAATTACAATGACTTGTGCGTCCCATCACAGAACGGCGGGGTCTTGGTCTGCTTGCATCCGCAAAGATAGACCGTCTCCGTCTTCCTGGCGGTGAACTCCAGCGGTTTGAAGCTGGTACCCTGATGCGAACCGTCGCAGAATGGCTGCGCCTTGCTCCTCCCGCATGCACACCAGTGATAGGTCTTTCCAGCCTCGACCTGAACGGCAAACGGAGCTTTTTGAGCGATCGTCGGTTTGTCCATAGGTTCTCCTTTGGATAAGTTTACTCTATTCAAGCCCTGCGTCAAGGCGCAGCGGAATGGCACCGAAAATCCTTGACGGAGTAATGCCCAGCCCTATTGCCCGTCCTTCGCGAAAGCAGCGGCCGCTTCCTTGAGGTGCTGCCTGATTGGCAGGCCTTGCGGGCACATGGTTTCGCAGAGGCCGCATTCGATGCAGAGTTCCGGCCCACACTTGACCCGCGCGTAGCCCGTAAGCCACTGGTCATTCGTGTCCCATATCGATGCCGCGTTCAGCGCCGCCAAGATTTCGGGGATCTCCACACCCTGCGGGCAGGGTTGGCAATAGCGACAGCCTGTACAGTCAGCCTTGATCCGGGATTGCAAGGTCATCTTGGCCGCTTCATACACGGAGGTTTGGTCGGCGGTCAGGGATCCGGGTGCGGCGCTTTCCGCGACTCTGAGGTTCTCCTCGAGCTGGGCGGTATCGTTCATCCCTGAAAGGAGCAGGCTTACGCCGGGCTCATTCCAGACAAAACGGAGCGCCCATTCCGCCGGGCTCCAACCCTCGGGCCTTTTTTCGAACACCGAGCTCACCTCGAGAGGCAACCCCCTTGCAAGGCGGCCTCCTTTCAGTGGTTCCATGACGACCAGGCCGAGCCCCTTGCCTGCGGCGTACTCGAGCCCCGCGCGTCCCGCCTGATACTCGGTATCCATGTAATTGTACTGGATCTGACTGAAAGCCCAGCCATCATAATCGTCGACGATCCGCGGAAAATCCTCTTTCGTTCCATGAAACGAGAAGCCGGCAAAGCGAATTTGGCCACGTTTCCGGGCCGAATCGAGGAATTCCCGAACGCCGAGATCCCGCATCCGGTCCCAGGAATCACCATTGAGGCCATGCACAAGATAGAAATCGATATGGTCGGTCTGGAGCCGCTCGAGCTGTCGGGCCAGAAATCCTGCCATGTCTTCGCTGTCCTTGACCGACTGCTGTGGCAGTTTCGTTGCCAGATACACGCGATCGCGCCAGCCGCCCGAAAGCGCGCGCCCGACGAACGGCTCACCCTCTCCCATCTGCCCGGCCATAGTGTTGTGGTAAAACCAGGCCGTATCAAAATAGTTGACGCCCGCTTCAATTGCCCGGTGAATCAGCCTCGTCGCTGCTTCCTCGTCGATCCTGTCGGGCGCGCCCAGCGTTGGCAGCCGCATGCAGCCGAAGCCCAGCGCCGATACCTTTATGCCCGTATTGCCCATGTTTCGATATTGCATAAAAACTCCTAATGTCTTGCCCTTTTATCTGCATCGGTCCATGTTGGCTTGATGCTTTCCTCTATCCATAAAAGCGCGGTGCGAAGCTGGCGTATCCGGAAATCGGATGACAGGTTTCCAAGATCGCGCATTGGATCGCCGCTCTCCGGCGCATTGTCCTTCTGCTGCTTCTCAAGGCGCTCAATGTCTGTGGCGAGCAACGCCGACTGATCATCGATGATGTGATTGAGATCCTGCGGCATCAGGCGGCGCGCGAAATAGATCCGTGTCAGGAATTCCAGGTGCAGGAGCCGCGGACTTCCGGCTGTTGGCTCCTCAATCCATTTGAAAAGCACCTGCCGCCCATCCGGAGTCAGAGATAGAAGACGCTTGGCGGCGCCTTCGCCCTTTTCAGGTGCGGACGCAACAATAAGACCGTGGGATTCCATGCGCCTCAGCGTAGCGTAGAACTGGCTTTCGCTCATATGCCAGATATCGTTCAGCGACAACCGGAACCGGCGGTAAAGCTCATACCCATGGGCTTCCCCTTCGGCAAGCAGGCCCATCGCCACATATTCAGGTCTCAGGTCCTGAAGATGCTTCGACTTCGACACGACGACAGCATTTTTATTGGTCACAGCTCATACTAGAAATTTCCCGCTCCTGCTGTCAAGGCAAGGCAGCATTGCTGCTATTGACGATCCAGGAATCATGGAGTAATACTCACTCAGTGAGTATCCAAAGGAGCATGCCATGAAAAAGACAATTCTGACCATGATGATCTGCGCTTTACTCATCTCTGCCGTCGGCGCCCAGCAGACCGAACTGCTCGTTTCGGCAGCATCGAGCTTGACCGACGTGCTCACTTCGCTTAAACCAGAAGCCGAAAAGGCTACTGGTGCAAAAATACTGTTCAATTTCGGAGCCTCGGGCGCTCTCCGCCAGCAAATCGAGTCGGGAGCCCAGGTTGACGTCTTTTTCTCCGCCGCGAGCGAGGATGTGGATCGCCTTGAGCAGGCGGGGCTCGCCGACAAGGCATCGAGGGTCAACCTCCTTACCAATGCAATAGTCCTCGTGGGAGGAGACAAACAGGCAAAACCCACCACACCAGAGGAACTGAAAACGCTTCTCGGCTCGACATCGCTCCTGGCGATCGGCAACCCGGATTCCGTTCCAGCCGGGCGCTATGCGGTGCAGGCACTGAAGTCGCTCAACCTTTACAGCATCGTGGAGAAGAAACTCGTCCTTGGTGGGAATGTCCGCCAGGTGCTCCAGTATGTGGAATCAGGCTCAGCCCCGCTCGGTATC
>JAJFUL010000134.1 GCA_021372425.1 Spirochaetaceae bacterium | reverse complement strand
GTCATGACGCGGTTCTGCTGCAGAATTTCGCGGCTCACATTGAGCGGCAGATCGTCAGAATCGATGACGCCGCGCACGAAGCGCAGGTACTGCGGCAGCATGTTCTCATCCTTCTCGGTGATGAACACGCGCTTGATGTAGAGCTTGATGCCGTGCTGGGAGGTCGGATAGTAGATGTCGGCCGGCACCCTGGAAGGAATGTAGAAAAGCGAAGAGTACTCGATTGTGCCCTCGGCCTTCGTGTGAATCCAGAACAAGGGTTCCTCGTCCTCGCCTGAGAATGACTTGTAGAACTCTTTGTAATCCTCATCCTTGAGTTCGGACTTGGGCCTACGCCACAGGGCGTTCGCCGTATTGATCTGCTTATCGACGAATTCGCTCCCATCTTCCTTGCCGTCCTTGTCGTATTTCGGCTCGTTGGAGAGCAGGTGGATCGGGTAGGCGATATGGTTCGAGTACTTCTTGAGCAGTTCCTCGAGCGACCAGCGGGAAAGGTATTCCTCGCCTTCCTCGTTCAGGTAGATGCGCACGTCGGTGCCGAAGCCTTCGCGTACCGAGGGCTCGACGGTGTACTCGCCCTTGCCGGTGCTGGACCAGACGAAGGCTTTGTCGGTGCCGGCCTTGCGGCTCGTGACCTCTGCTTTCTTGGCGACCATGAAGATCGAATAGAAGCCGACGCCGAACTGGCCGATCAGGTTCGAGTTCTTGCGGTCGGTATCGGAGAGCTTTTCAAGGAAGGCGCGTGTGCCGGAGCGGGCGATGGTGCCGAGATTGTCGCTCAGCTCCTGCTCGTCCATGCCGATACCGTTGTCTGATACGACGATGGCTTTGGCCGCTTTGTCGAGATAGACGGTGATTTTTGGCTCGAATTTGATGGATTTGTAGGCATCGTCCGAGATGGTCAGGTAGCGGAGTTTGTCGATGGCGTCCGATGCGTTCGAGATGAGCTCCCGAAGGAAGATTTCCTTGTGAGAGTAAAGCGAATGGGTGATAAGATCGAGAAGTTGCGAGACTTCAGTTTTAAATACATGTCGAGACATATTTACCCCTTGCCAAGAAGTTGCGTTTGAAAATTGTAAGGAAAATATAATAAGATTCCCCTGCAAAATGAAAGCGAAAGTGCAAGAAAACTTTGCGGCACGCCCGCAATGGAGGGGCAAGGCCGTCTTGTTTGGCAGTTCCTTCTCAGGCGATACTATAGAGTAGCCTGAATTCGAATGGCAAGATGAGGAGTGTCCTGTGCCGGTCAGCTTGTCTGATGTAAAAGAGATGGAGAAGCGTCTCACGGGAAAAATGGCAGCTTGGTGCAAGCGTGTCTTTTTCGGCCTGCTGAAAGGCATGAAGCGCGTATTCTCGTTTCTGGGGCACAGGGTCAGCTTCGTCGTCACCTCCGACCCGGCCAAGACAGCGGCTGGGAAGGGCTTAAGGATGCCTTGGTTCCTCGCTGCGCTCATCATCCTGGCCGTGGCCGGGCTGCTCGGTTTCGGCATCTACTCCAGCGCGAACTATCTTGCGGTGGCTGCTGCGCTTGGCCGCAGCCAGTACGAACTCCAGGAAGCCAGGGGAACCATCGACGACTTGCGTGAGGCCACCGAAAACCTGACGGGGAAGACCCTCAAATTCGAATCGGCTCTGTCCGGAGTCCTGTCCATCGAAGACCGGAAAAACAACCAGGACACGGAAGCGCTTCGCATCGCGGGACTGGAAAACCTGCTCAATCTTCCCGCGTCGAGAGGCGTGGCCGGGCGCGAGGTGGAGCGGCTCGAGGGGCTTGCGGACTATATGGACTCCACGGCGCCGAGGCTGGAAAGGATTGCATCGATGCTTGCGGGACAGAAGGATATCATGTCAGAAGTCCCCAATATTTGGCCCATCCAGGGGAATGCCGGGCACGTTTCCATGTATTTCGGGCAGAACGAGAACCCATTCTCTGGTGGACAGTGGTATCTGCATAATGGCATCGACATCTCGACTTTCCGGAGCGGCGATCCGATTCTGGCCGCAGCTGACGGGAAGATCATCGATACCAGTTATGATTCGAGCCTGGGTAACTGCATCACGATCCAGCACAGCCATGGATTCCTGACACGCTACGGGCACCTGCGCTCGATCAAGGTGGCAAAGGGACAGCAAGTTACACAGGGCCAGGTTATCGGGGCACTGGGGAATACTGGCCAGACCACAGGGCCACACCTCCATTATGAGGTCCACCTGGGCACCAGCGTCATAGATCCGCTGCGTTTCCTCAATTTGCGTAAGGCGATCGACCCTTCTTCAGTGAAGTAGTCCCCAAGACGCAGGGCTCAAGCCCTGACTTGTGGCTTATCCTTTCTGTTCCATGCTATACTGACCAGCGCTATATTTGCGAAGGAGTCTTTTCTGATGAGCAATTCCGACAGATCGAATTTTCGTCATCACAATAACCATATGAATGAGTCCGAGCAGGCCGACAACCTCGAGATGCTCGAATCGGATGAGTTCGAAGGACAGAAGAACGGCGAGGCGAGGCGGACAGGCTCGGCACAGGCGGAAGACCTGCCCGATGTCCTTTACCGTTTCAAGGCACTGCATTCCTCCGAGACTTTTTTCGGCTATTACGAACCGGCCAAGCCCGAGTGGCCTGAATTCCATACGCTGGAACAGCTTGAAAAGTCACTCAGAGGAGCAAGCGTTCCAAGCCAGGGGGAGAGCGGTGCAGTAGCATCCACGGCGCCCCCGACATGCGCGGCATGTTCGGCTTGCGAGGCTCCTTGCAATGTTCCCGATAATTACGCATCCACCGATGAGGCTGGCGCCGAAAATCCGAAAGCCATACCGCCCCGATCTATCGTCATTGCTCCGACAAAATATGGAAGGGACATCGTCGAAATTCAGGGACCTGTCCTCGATACCACTTTCGTCAACATCGACGAACTCGTGCTGATCGAGCGCCCTGCCACGGCAGACGATATCCGCCGCATGGAAGACAACCGCGAGAAGGAAATGGCCGCCTACGAACTCTGCCGGGACAAGATCTGGGCGCGCAATCTGCCAATGAAGCTGGTCGGGGCACATTATCTGCTTGACGAGCCGAAGATTCTCTTTTATTTCACCGCGGATTCGAGGGTCGACTTCCGCGAACTCGTGAAGGACCTCGTGTCGGCCTTCAAGACGAGGATAGAGCTGCGCCAGATCGGTGTGCGGGATGAGGCGCGCGTGACGGGCGGCTGCGGCGTTTGCGGGCGCGTTCTCTGCTGCCATGGTGTTTCGGACAAGCTCAATCCCGTTTCCATCAAGATGGCGAAGGATCAGAATCTCTCGCTCAATTCGCTGAAGATTTCGGGCCCCTGCGGCAGACTACTCTGCTGCCTGAGCTATGAGTACCAGTTCTACAAGGACGCGCGGCGCGAACTTCCGCAGGAGGGCGTCAAATTCGTCTATGACGAGACACAGTTCCGCGTTGTCGAAGTGAATGCCCTGTCGAGCATGGTGAAGCTCGCCGGCGAAGACGGCCGCGTGCTCGACATGAAGGCGGACCGCTTCCGCTATTCCGAAGGCCGCTGGAAGATTATCGAGGAAGAGCCGGAAAACGGTGAATAGCGGTTCTTCAAGACCGATGCCGCTATGCTTTCGGCTCTTCCTTTGGCACGATCTTGATGTGGATTTCCTTCAACTGCTTCTCGTCCACCTCGTTTGGGCAATCGTCCATAGGGCTCATTGCGAAGGTGTTCTTCGGGAAGGCGATGACTTCCTTGATTGAGGTTTCACCAGCCATCAGCATGACGAGCCGGTCGAATCCTGGCGCAATGCCGCCGTGCGGAGGCGGGCCGTACTTGAATGCTTCAAGCAGGAAGCCGAACTTTTTCTGCGCTTCATCGTCCGTCATGCCGACGATCCTGAAGATGCGCTGCTGGAGTTCGGAATCGTGGATTCGTATGGAGCCTGAGGCGATTTCGTAGCCGTTCATGACAAGGTCGTAAAGGTCGCCCTTGACGGAGCCCGGGTCGGACTCGAGCGTGTCGAGATACTGCTCCTGTGGCATGGTGAACATGTGGTGTGCGGCTTCCCAGCGGTTCTCGTCCTCGTTGAACTCAAAGAGCGGGAAATCGACGATCCAGGCGAACTTGAAGACCGCTGGATCGAGCAGGCCGAGTTCCTTGCCCAGTTTGGAACGCACGCCGCCGAGAGCAGTGTTGGCGATCTTGGCCTTTGCATCGGCGACAATAAGAATGAGGTCGCCTGGCTTTGCGCCGAGCCCCCGGGTAACGAGCGCGGCGTCCGGGAAGTACTTGGAGACACCTCCTTCGAGCGCTCCCTGCGCATTGACCTTCATCCATGCCATGCCCTTTGCCTTGTAGATTTTTGCCTGCGACTCGAGTTCCTCGATCTGCTTGCGGGAATAGTCTGCCTTACCAGACACGACGATAGCCTTGACCCGGCCGCCTGCCGCGAGCGCGTCCTTGAAGGCCTGGAAGCCACAATCAGCGACATACGGCGAGAAATCCTGCATCTCCATGCCGAAGCGGAGATCGGGTTTGTCGGAACCGAAGCGCTCCATGGCCTCGTCGTAGGGAATCCTGACGAACTGGGCGGGCAGCTCGACGTTCAGCACTTTTTTGAAGACATAGCCCATGAGGCCTTCGACCATCGTGAGAATATCGTCGCGCCGGACGAAGGACATCTCGATATCGATCTGCGTGAATTCAGGTTGCCGGTCACCGCGGGCATCTTCGTCGCGGTAGCAGCGGGCGAGCTGGAAATATTTGTCAAAGCCAGATACCATCAAGAGTTGCTTATAAAGCTGCGGTGACTGAGGGAGTGCGTAGAATTTCCCCGGATAGAGCCGCGAAGGTACGAGATAATCGCGGGCGCCTTCCGGCGTCGAACGGATGAAAGTCGGCGTTTCGATCTCGTAGAAGCCCTGCCCGACTAGATACTCGCGCACGGCGAACGCAGTCTCGTGGCGGAGCCTGATTTTCTTCTGCATGGAAAAGGAACGCAGGTCGAGGTAGCGGTATGTGAGGCGCAGGTCCTCGTTCGCGTTGGTCTTGTCCTCGATCTGGAAGGGAAGCGGGACGCAGCGCGAAAGAATCGTGATGTCTTCGGCCTGAACTTCGAGGGCACCTGTGGCCATGTCGGGATTGACCATGGTGTCGGGGCGCGCACGGACGATGCCCTGGACGGCAACGCAATATTCCGGCTTGAGTTCCGTAGCGGCGGACTGAAGCTCGGGCGGCGAATCAGCGTCGATGACGACCTGGGTAATGCCGTAGCGGTCTCTCAGGTTGACAAAGGAGATCCCGCCGTGATTGCGCTTGCGGTGGACCCATCCGTTCAGAACTACATTCTTGCCTACATCCGCGGCGCCGAGATCGCCACAAGTAACCGTGCGTTTCTGGTATTGCATAGTGGAGACATTGTATCGTCGCCGGACTGGCTGGGCAAGGTGCGATCGGTGCTTACTCTGTCGCGGGGCGTCTTCGGCCGAGTTTCGTCTGCGCGTGGGCACGTTTGGAATCGAGGTTGCGGCGGCGTCTGGCTGCGCTCATGCGGGTGGGGATCCGCACCGGGGCGAGGCTGGCCGCGTCGATGATGAGCGAGATCATGCGCTCCAGTGCGATTTCCCGGTTGAGGCCCTGGTTGCGGGTATCCTGGACGCGGACAAGGAGGACGCCGTCGCCGCGGATGCGGCCGGCCAGGCGCCGCAGAACGGCATCCAGCTCCTTCCGGCTCAAGCCCTCGAGCTTGTCGAGTGGAATGGAAGCGGTGACCTTCGTGTTTACCTTGTTCACATTCTGGCCGCCGGGACCGCTCGATCGCGAAAAGGAAATTTCTGCACGGCGGGCGACAGATTCAGCGATGATTCTCTTGTCCATCGAAAGCGCTCCTGCTGGGACTAACTGGCTCATGATTGAGCGGCCATATATTTTTTTATGCGCAAGAATGGATTTTGTCCATAGGCAACACGATTCGAAGCTTGACAAAAAGGTAAAATGCACTAAAATAGGATATATGTATCTGATTTAATGCAAAACCCGAAAGAGACAGGACTATGGACAGAACACTTTGCATCACCGATGGCACCAGCGCAGCACTCCATGCCCTGGCGCTCGCAGCGCTTCAGGGAGAATCGATTTCCGCCAGCGCCGCCGCCGAACGGCTAGGCGTTTCGCCAAGCTACCTGTCCAAGGTTCTCCAGGGCATGGCTTCGCGCGGAATAATCGAATCGACTCGCGGCATCGGCGGCGGTTTTTCGCTCAGGAAGCCAGCTGACGAAACCAGCTGCCTCGAAGTCGTAGAAGCGCTGGAGGGCTCGACACCGGACCGGTACTGCCTTTTCGAAAACCCTGTCTGCGCAGCCAGAGAATGCGCCATCATGCACTTGTGCGAAAAATTGCGGCAGCAGGTGAGGGAGGCTTTGAACGCGACCACAATCGCGGATTTGGCCAGGAGCTTCGAAGAAGGCTGGAATCCGGACAAGGTTGGACATGGATCAGATAGCCGAAACGGTAAGGCCTGACAGGAAATTAGCAGGATGCAGGGGCGTCGGCAAGCGATACGGTAAGCGATAGAGGAGGT
>JAJFUL010000066.1 GCA_021372425.1 Spirochaetaceae bacterium | reverse complement strand
TCATCTCGCTCGACATGAACACGCTTCCAGTCCTGATCTACAAGGAATTCATGAGCGAAGTCGGGGGAAATTACTCAATCGCGAGTACAGGAAGCGTCGTGATGGTGTTCATTTCTTCCATCATTCTCATGGCACAGCGTTTCTACCTCGCAAAGCGTTCCTATGCATCGATCAAGACACAGCAGCCCTC
Source organism: Spirochaetaceae bacterium (assembly GCA_021372425.1). Lineage (GTDB taxonomy): Bacteria > Spirochaetota > Spirochaetia > Treponematales > Rectinemataceae > JAFIHQ01. Next base: position 1,719 of record JAJFUL010000066.1, on the reverse strand, counting down.
GGCGCGCGTCCCGGCACCCCGAATGAAGATTGGCATCGAGATCTTTACCGTAATCCTGCTCGCAATGGCTTTCGTACCCCACATCACGGTACTCATAACTTCGTTCTTCAAGTGGGAGGCGGGCATCCTTACGACCATCTTCACCTGGGACAATTTCATCCGCCTTTTCAAGCTTGATCTCAACTCAGTTGGGGTAACGCTCACGACAGGAACCGCAGCAACATTCCTTACTTTCATCATAGGCATCGGCATTGCCTATGTCATTGTGAAGAAAAAATACAGATTCTTCTCATCCGCGCTGAACCTGCTCGTGATGGTGCCCTACATAATTCCGGGCACAGTCCTCGCCATTGGATTCATCCTGCTTTTCAACAAGCCCCCAATCCTGCTGACGGGAACCTGGCTCATCCTGGTGCTGGCATACTTCATCCGGAAACTGCCCTATGCAGTGAAGAGCGCCGAATCGGCCCTGTACCGGATACACCCGGCACTTGAAGAAGCAGCCAAGAGCCTGGGTGCCACACCAATAAAAAGCTTCAGGGACATTACATTCCCGCTTATGATTGGAGGTGTCATTTCAGGTGCCACGCTCTCCTTCCTGCAGATAATGACGGAAATAAGTTCGACCATCATGTTGTATCGTCCGCCGTGGAAACCCATGACCGCAGTCATTTTCGAAAACACCATGGACGCTGGCGCCGATTTCGGTGTGGCTTCCGCAATGACGGTACTGCTCATGATCATGCTCTATGTACCGCTCTATTTCATTACCACGAAAACCAGAAAACCGAAGGAGACCAGAATTGAAGCAATCTGAACAAATGGAAGACATCCAGCCGGTATCAGTAACCATAGACAGGGTAGCGAAGAAATTCGACACGTTTCAGGCGCTTGCAGGCGTCGATTTCAATGTCAGGAGCGGCGAATTCTTCACCCTGCTCGGGCCCTCCGGTTGCGGCAAGACAACGCTCCTCCGCTGCATAGCCGGATTCGAGAAGCCAAGCCAGGGGCGCATCCTGTTCAATGGCTCGGACATGACGAATGTGCCTCCATGGGAAAAGAATATCGGCTTTGTCTTCCAGAACTACGCGCTCTGGCCCAATATGACCGTGCGGGCCAATATTGCCTATGGACTCGAGATCAGAAAAAAGGATGAGACCTACATCCGCGACAAAGTAGCATGGGCCCTCGGCCTCCTGGGGCTTCCCGGCATCGAAGACAAGATGCCCGAACAGCTCTCAGGCGGACAGCAGCAACGAGTGGCGATTGCGCGGGCCCTCGTGATCGACCCGAACATTCTTTTGCTGGACGAACCCCTGTCAAACCTGGATGCAAAGCTCAGGATTTCCCTCCGTTTTGAGATCAGGGAAATTCAGAAAAAACTGAAAATCACCGCGATCTATGTGACGCATGACCAGGAAGAGGCACTCGAGATATCGGACCGGATAGCGGTCATGGAAGCGGGCTCCGTCCTGCAAATTGGGACTCCCGAAGATATATACGAAAGGCCCTCGAAGCGTTTTGTGGCGGATTTTGTGGGCAAGGCCAATATTTTGCCCGGAAAGCGCCAGGATGGATTCATAGTCTGTTCGGATAAAGTCAAGGTCCCGCTTGCGGCGGATGACAGTGGTTTTGCAGAGGATGTGGAGCTTATGTTCAGGCCGGAATCCCTTGTGGAGGCAGGGGAGAATGAGCGCGCCGACATTGAAGGATGCGTCG
>JAJFUL010000009.1 GCA_021372425.1 Spirochaetaceae bacterium | reverse complement strand
GTGACCATGGGTTCTGTTGGCTTGAGCCTTTCGGCATAGCAATCGATGGCTCTTTTCACAGGCCAGGAGAAGCTCATGGTAAGGCTCCGGCGGTTGCCGCGTTCATCCTCCACGACTGCAATTGTGTCTTCGATCATGTATTCACCTTCCGGCACGATCTGAACCAATTTCCCTTTGCCGGCAAAATCGAAGGGTACCATGACCTTGTGGCTGAAATTGTTTTCCGGAACCGTCCCGAGGACCTGGGCTCCCGTGACAATGTCACCTGCTCTTGCCTGCGGGCTAAAAGCCCATTTTCGGCTCCTGGAGAGGGCCTTGATATAATTCCCAGGCTCGAGAAAATAACCAATCTTGGTGGCAATTTCCGGCAAGGGGTTCTGAAGACCATCATAGATCTGGCCAAGAAGACCCGGCCCCAGTTCGACGGAGAGCATCTCTCCTGTGAATGAAACCTCATCGCCGATCTTGATGCCTTTGGTTATCTCGTATACCTGCAATTGCGCCTCGGCGCCACGAATCCGAATCACTTCGCTTTTGAGCCGCCTGCCCTTCGAAAGGACATAGGCAACTTCATTCATAGAAATGTTCCCGTCAACTTTTGCGGAAATCATGTTCCCGTTCACGGCGGTGACATGCCCGATTGTCTGGCTCATGCTATATCTCCGGAAGATGCTATTTTGACAGTGCGTGGTGCTCTGCCAAGTATATCGCTATATAATCGCCCATAGCTTGCCATGCCGCTTGCCTGGTCAAAGCGCGCCAACCGGCTTACGATGCCGAGCTTGAGGCGATAAGCCATGAGAAAATCAAGGTCGAAACTTGAATAGATTGAGAGCTCCTCGACCATGGCCCAACGTTCACGCTCGATGGCCTGCTCTGCAAGAAGGGGGTCCTGGACCGCAAAACAGAGGGCAGCCGATTGGCGCGCGCCAGCCATTAGGGGCTGCAGCTCGCTTTCATTGAAAGCACAAGGCCTTGAGTACTTGTTCTCATCCCGCCCAGTGTCGCGTGCCCTGAGCACAGAAAGCTCATTCCTAAATGTCCTCTCCCATTGCAGGTATTTCCAAAGCAAGGGAGAACGGAATGATTCCGGAAGTTCTTCAGCCGCGACGAGGCTTGCGCCCTGCTCAAGCTCCGCATAATCCTCTTTGTTCATGTACCTTGAGCAACGCGAGAAAAACTCGCTTTCCTTCATGGGTGGCGGGGACGAAAAGAGGAAGCCCGGTAATGTGGCTGCAAAGTACCAATATCGCATTATTCGTTCTCTATGGATGCTGCGGCGAGCTTGAGGCATTCGGCTAGATGTGCATCGACCCGGTCAGAGAGAAGTGCGGCCACTGCATCGGCTGAAAAATCGTACTGAACGTTGGAGCCATTGAAGCCGACCCTGAATCCCGCATCAATGCCCTCGAAGGGTTTGAACTCGACGCCCCGCTTCAATTCAGAAGCCAGCCTTTTCGCCAATGCCCCATCCAGCGAGGACAGGGTTGTTTTCGAAACGAGCACTGAAATGTCTCCGGCATTGTCCTTCACCATGGCCTGCAACAGCTCGGGTAGAACCTTGCCGAGGAAGGAGGCATTGAATACCTCGTCCGAATCCGATTTTGCCGCTTCCTGCATGAAGGATTGAACCTTTTTCCGCAAGGAAAGCAACGTGTCCCTGGAAGCATGCGTCAAGGCAAGGTCAGAAGCCTTTTCCCTTGCATCGATCTTTTCCTCCGCAGCTTTCTCTATCTCCATCGCCCGGGATTCGGCAGCAGCGACTATGCCCTTGGCCTGTTCCCTGGCATCAGATAGTATGCTGTTTGCCTCTTCCTTGGCGACATCGACGCCTTCTGCTTTGATTTTCTCAAGCAATTCCTGAACCTGTAATTCCATAGGCACATTTCCTTATTGAACTGATATGTTGCTTTTTTTATAGAAAGAAATTATGCAATACTCAGCACAATAGGCTTATAACCGAAACCGTATTCCGTCAAGGGAGAAAATCGCTCTATAGGCGAATGCCGTTATAGATTTGTGCCGCTTGACAAGGAATAGCCTGTGAAGTTACAAATTCAGCGTTGCCTGTTCAGATTCCAATCTAGCAACGTATATCAATGCGACCGTCGTATAACGGCTATTACCCCAGCCTTCCAAGCTGGAGACGTGGGTTCGACTCCCATCGGTCGCTTTTCTTTCCCCATCATTTTTCCATTGCATAATTTACGTGAACGAATATACTTAAGCCTATGAACCAACCGGATAGTGCCAAGAAGAAGATAAAGCCATCCAAGAAGGACCGTCAGGCAGTGATGCAGGGGCTATTTTACCCTGCCGACAACGCGCTGCTCGAGAACGAACTCGACGGTCTCTTCAAAAAAGCCGAACAGCCGCCTTCCCCAATGCCGGTGATCATCAGTCCGCATGGAAGCCTTGCCTACTCCGGGCAACTTGCCGCCGGTGCATGGAAAGCAGCTTCGACCCGCAAGTGTGATACGATCGTACTGATAGGACCCTCACATCGCAACTTCGAGCCAGGCATTTTCCTGTCGGAATCCAGCACTTTCTCCATGCCTGCCCACGTGTTCAAGGTGGACCGAAAGGCAACGCGGAACTTGGCACGAAGCAACAGTGCTTTCCTGGAAAACGACATCCCTCATTTGGAAGAACACGGTATCGAAATGCAGCTTCTCTTCGCAGGAAGAATCTTCCCCGAAGCGGTCATCATTCCTGTCCTGGTTTCGAGCTGTGATTCATCTCTTCTGGATGAGCTGTTTTCAAACCTCTATTTTATCTTGCAGAACCGTCTTGATTCCTTGCTCATAGTCCTTACCTCCAACATGGCTGTCGACAGGAACGCCGCGACCTGCCTCCGGAAAACCGTAGCATTTGTCCAGGATCTTATCAATGATGATATCGGCGCAGTGGAAGCTGCAGCAGATCCTACGTCGTTCTGCGGAGCAAGGCTTATCGCGGCCTACATGCGGAGCCAATTCAATCATGGAAAGCACGCTTCCTCCCTCGGTATCGACACATCGGCCAAGTTCATGGCCGCTGGCGACCCTGTAGTGGGCTATGCAGCCATAGGCTTTGGAGATTTGCCATGATTCTGCAGCTATCAAGTCTGGATAAGCAGACGCTGTGCACGTATGCACGGGAAGCCATTGTCTCGCAGATGGAAAGCCGGCAGCCTGCCTACCCTGCACTTTCCAAAGGCTGCCGGCAGCATGCAGGCGCTTTTGTCACACTGCGGGAGCAAGGGGAATTGCGTGGCTGCATAGGCCACATGCAGAGTCAGAATTCCCTCTATGAAACGATTGAGTCCATGGCAAGGGCGGCCGCCTTCGACGATCCCCGCTTCGAGCCTCTGAGGAAGAGTGAACTAGGTCTGATAGACATCGAGATCACTGTCCTCGGCCCACTCCAGAGGATTCATGATGAGTCTGAGATAATTCTTGGTGTGCATGGTGTCTATCTGATCTATCAGGGTCAGGCCGGTGTCTTCCTTCCGCAGGTTGCCACAGAATGCGGCTGGGACACTCAGACCTTCCTCGACCAACTCTGCAGGAAAGCTGGCGTTGCTCCGGGCTCCTGGAAGCATCCCGATGCGGAGCTGTTTATATTCGAAGGTTTGATATTTGGCGAAAAAGAATCATGACCGACTGCGATTCTTCTCCTGAATGTTCTTCCTTGTCCGCTTGTGCCCGCTAAGATCCTTCCTGACTTTCTTGTACCAGAAAAGGCGAATTTTCTCCCCCAGCCTGAAAGCCTTGTAGACAAACGGCATCAAAGGATAATCCACGCATCCTGTGCGGTGGACGATTGTGCCACCGAAGCCGGTTTTGAAAAAGTAGAGCCCTGCCATAGGATCATCGGGGTTGTCATCGGGAGGGATCCCAAAGAAATCGTAATCCGTGCAGCCTGCTTCCCTGGCCGCCTGTATTGCCTGCCACTGGAGTGCATAGGCGGGCATAAGGTTTCGCTTTTCATCCGAGGAAGCTCCATAGAGATAGGTGGCGTGCTTTCCGAAGAAAAGCGTTATAATCGAAGCGAGGGGCTGCCCCTCATGGCTTGCCGTCCAGACTGACAGATCGAGCTTTTTGTCCCGGCCGGCAGCGGCATATTCTGCTGCCGTGTCAAAGAGGATTCTGTAATAGCTGTCGGCATGGATCGATATTCCATCCCTTCTCGCCGTTTCAAGGTAAAGCTTCTGAAAAGCGGGAAGGGCTTCGGCGCCTTCGCGCTTCACTTCTACTCCCTTCTTTTCAGCCAGGCGGATATTGTACCGCCATTTAGGTTTCATTGCTGCAAGCAATTCTTCACAGGAAGGCTCCAGAGAAAGGATGACCGTATCCGGGACCTGAACCGGTGTACCGCGCGCCAGTCTACACCGTTTCGAATCGATTTCTGCCGTCAGCCCAACAGCGGCATGCTCTCCGGTTTCCCAGGAGAGATCGAAACGGATGAAGAATATTTTTTCGCGGATTGCGGCGCGTATTCCAACTGCCAAAGCTTCGAGGTAATCCTGGGGAAAAACGTCTGGCGGAATGCTGGCGGGGCCATGCGGAACATAGCAGAATGCAAGGCCACCTTTCATGCTGCGCACAAGTGCATAAAGAGTATCCCCACCGCTTTCCTCTTCAATGTTGCATTCATAAGCCCGCCAGCCAGTTCGCGATTTGAAGACCGCCCAGAAATCCGACTGCATGAAACTGCCTACGGCAAGGCTTCGTGCGGCAATTGCGCTTCCTGCAGCAGCCGCGTCTCCCTCCTGACTACCAGCCCTGTCGAAGGACTCTACGCGACGGGCAGTGACGGCAATGCCGGCCTTTTTCATCCAATTTCACCATCAGGGACTTTTGCAAGACGCAGAATTTGCCCGGCTGCAGCCAACGTGGCTTCTCCTACCATGGCGAATCCGCTCCTCGCGATCAAAGGTACAGAGAAGAATGTGTCGGCGGTGATCATCTCCCTGGGTTCGGAGCCAGCCTCCTGCCGCGGCGTACCGATGAACACTGGTGTGCCCGGTTCAGCCCAGGGCGCCGTGAGGACTTCCACCTGTTCCTTGCCATCAGTACCTGAAATGGAAGCAGCGAGCAACATCCCCTTCGACTCGATGCCGCGAAGTTTGGCTGGTTTGAGGTTGTTGACCAGAACGATATGCTGCCCCAGAAGTTCCTCCTCGGCATAATACGGGACGAGCCCCGACACTATTACTCGTTCGGTGCCTGATCCATCGTCCAAGGTCTCGACATAAAGTTTGTCCGCCTTGGGATGACGTTCGATCTTGACTATCTTTGCGACGCGAAGGTCGATCAGTTTTTCGAAACGCTGATCGATCGGCAGATCGGCATAAGGAACCGGAGGCTTTTCGGCTTGCAGCACTGCAGCATCTGCCGGTTTGGGTTCAGCTTCCTGGACAACTTTTTCGAACCGCTCCTTCTGCGAGCCGGAATAGCGCTCCCTGAGTTCGGTGATCCGTTCCTCCTCCAGCTTGCCGAAGAGTACCTGAGGGGCTTTGATCGTGCTAAGCCCCTGTGGCTTTCCGAGCGAAGACCAGTCGATACCCTCTTTCCCTGTCTTCTGCCCGAGGAAATCCGCGATTTTTCCAGCTGCCTCAGGGAGATAGGGCTGCAAAAGGACGGCGAGATCCCGAAGCGTATAGCAAAGGCTGGAAAGGAGCCTTGCAGCCTTTGCAGGATCGCTCGTCCGAGTCTTCCAGGGCTCACCATCCTGGAATTCTTTGTTAGCAAAATCGGAAATTTCGAATATCGAGTGGAACGCATCGCGCAGGTCGGCTCGTTCCAGCGAGTCAGTCACTTTGTCTTCAAGCGCACGTACCTTTTGCCAATACGCTTCATCTGGCTCTGCTTCAGGGATGACACCGCCGTAATAGCGGCTGACAAAGGTCAGGGTTCTATTGACTAGATTGCCAAGGTTGCCTATCAGCTCACCATTGACCTTTTCACGGAAGTCCGACCACACAAAGGTGAAATCAGATGATTCCGGCCTGTTCCAGAATATGTAGAATCGCCAGACATCAGCCGGAATTCCGGTATCCATCACATCATTGCCGAAGATGCCCACGCCCTTCGACTTGGAGAATTTACCGGACTCGTAATTAAGATACTCCGTGCTGGACATATGGTGGAGCATCGTCCAGTTTCTTCCTGAGCCCAGGAGACTCGACGGGAAGACAACGGTATGGAATGGTATATTGTCCTTGCCGATGAACTGGAACAATTCCACTTCATCGGGATTCTGCCACCAGGTTTTCCAGTCGAAGCCCTCATCATTGGCGAGACTGGCCGTCATCGAAATATATCCAATCGGCGCATCGAACCAGACATAGAAAACCTTGTCCTCATAGCCTTCCAAGGGGACGGGGATGCCCCATTTCAGGTCTCTGGTGATCGCCCGCGGCTTCAGGCCGTCGCGCAGCCAGGCCTGGGTCATCTGAATCGCGTTGTTGGACCAGAATCCCTTTTTGCTCGCCTCCTGTATCCATGGCTCGAGTTTTGGAAGGATTTTCGGCAGGTCTATATAGAGGTGGGTCGTGGACTTGAGATGCGGCGTAGACCCGCAGGTCGAGCAGACCGGCGCTTTCAGGTCGGTCGGCTCGAGCAGCTTGCCGCAGTTCTCACACTGGTCGCCGCGGGCTCCATCGTAGCCGCAGTAAGGGCATGTTCCCCTCACATAGCGGTCTGCGAGGAACCTCCCGCAGGAATCGCAGTAGAGCTGTTCGACAGTCTGGCTTGTTATGTAGCCATTCCGGTAAAGATCAAGGAAAATCGACTGCGTTATTTCGGTCTGTTCGGGGGTGGATGTCCGACCGAAGCGGTCGAATGAAATATTGAACCATTTGTAGATTTCTTCATGAAGTGCATGATAGCGGTCGCAAAGCTCTCGCGGACTGATTCCTTCTTCCTGTGCTTTTGTCTCCGTAGCTGTGCCATATTCGTCAGTGCCGCAGATATAGAGCGTCTCATAACCTCTCAACCTGCAAAAACGGGCAAAGACATCGGCCGAAAGAACCTGGATCAGATTGCCCAGATGGGGGACATTGTTCACATAGGGCAAGGCGGAGGTAACAAGTCTTCTTTTCATAGTATTGCACAATAATCAGAGCTTAGGGGGGGTGTCAATAATGCACCGCCGTGATATGATTCCCGGCGACATGGTCGTATCAATGATCCTGCTCATCATGGAGTTGCCGGAGACTTCCAGCCTGAAGGACAAGCGGACAATCGTGATGGGCATGAAGAGCAAGCTGCATCGTAAATTCAACATTTCCAGTGCGGAAGTGGACCTGCAGGATTCGCTTGTATTCGCGGAGCTCGGGGGCGCACTGGTTTCGAATTCGAAGGCCTTTGGCGAAAAGGTGATGAATGGTGCCGCTCAATTCATTGAAGATAATTTTCCGGTCAGGATCCAGTCGCTGCAGATCCATTCCGAAGTCTTTGACGAGAGAGGCTCTTATGATGAGGCGGAAACACTTTAGTATCATCCTGGGCATTGCCGCCCTTGCAATACTGCTTTCGTCCTGCGTCGGCATCGATGCAAAAGTAAAGATTGGGGACTCGGGATCAGGGACCATGACTGCAGAGTACAGGCTTTCGGAAGAACTCATGTCCTTTGGCGAATTAGACGAGAACAAGGCGATGCTGCCCGTGCCGCTTTCGCGCGCAGATGTAGAGAATAGCCTGAGATCGGCCAAAGGTCTTTCCCTTCAATCCTGGTCAAGCTCAAAATCCGGCAAAGATACGATCATTAGGATGAAAATCGCCTTTGATAGCATCGATGCCCTCATGACCTACCTTGATCCCGCAGGCAAGCTTGCCCGACACGGGAAAGCTGATGATGTCGATACGATCGATCTTTCCCTGGGCGACGATATTGAAGCGCTCGATCCGGATATGAAAGAGCTTGCGGTCAAGGCCTTCACACCATATTCCTTCAGATTTGCCGTTGAAGTGCCAAGGGAACCGAAATCGGCCAACTCGGCAAGCCCCGCGATCAAGGCGAGAATCGACGGTAAAACCGCTTATTTCGAAGGCGCCATGAATGAAATAATTACTGCGGATAAGGCTCCAGCCATGAGCATCAGCTGGTAAAGAGCGACCATCCCCGCGTCATTCTGGCTTGTTTTTCAGGTACCGCGCCCTCGTGATCCTGCCCTTCCCCTTTTGCTGCAAGGCCAGAACCGCCCTCTGAGCACAACTTTCCCTTTCATGCCCGGATTCGAACAGATTGGTCTGCGTGCTCCCTGCGGACTGGAGATTAATGAAACTTGCGCCAATTAGCCTGATCGGCCTTTTCCCATCCCAATTTTGCCGAAGCAACTTCGCCGCATCGGAATACGCTTCTTCCGACGCCTCGTATCCGGATTCGCGGACACATTGCCGTGTGATTGATGAGAAATCGTCATACCGAATTTTTAGTCCCAGGCAGCATGAGCAGAGATTCTCTGACCAGAGCCGCGCGATGAGTTCATCAGAGAACTGGCGCAAAAGGCTGAGGATT
>JAJFUL010000359.1 GCA_021372425.1 Spirochaetaceae bacterium | reverse complement strand
GATATTGAAGGGTGGTATGGCGAAAATGCCGGGCCGTGCGCTGTGCTGCGCTCGGATGGGATTGATATCATCCTTACTGCCAAGCGGTGCGCACTTACAAAGCCAAGGATTTTCGAAGGGCTCAATCTGAAGCTCACCGATTACCGATTTGTGGTCGTGAAGTTAGGATACCTCTATCCTGAGCTTGCCAAAGTAGCCCGGCGCGCAATACTTGCATTCACGACCGGCGGAAGCACCGAGCGGTTGCAGGATATGAGGATGAAGCATATCAGGCGGCCTATGTTCCCGCTGGATGATGGATTTGAACCAACTTTTTGATTGATCTGTCCTTTTGTCCTTCCGGGCAAAATACATACTTCCTGTAAGAAAAATATAGGCGAAACAATTCAAAATCCTGCTCCTTCTGATGAAAAATCCTGATTGGTTTCTCCCGCGAGGTGATCTTTTCACGACTCTGGGGCGAGGAACGCTACGGCTATCCCAAATCCGGGCATGATGCCGGGGCGCAAAACCTGTGCTATAATGGATTTTGCTACCTGCTGACAAAATTCAACAAAAGGAGCCAATAATGGATTCATTCAGCTATTACCTGCCGACGAGACTGATCTTCGGTCCCGGCAAACTTGCAGAACTCGCCACAACATCGTACTTTCCATGGAACAAGGCTCTTCTGGTCATAGGCTCGGGCGGGGCCATGCGCCGTTCAGGTACCCTTGCGCAGGTACAGAGTCTTCTTGCTTCGCGGGGAGTAGTGACTATTGTCTATGACAAGGTGAAATCGAATCCTGAGGTGACCCAGGTAGAGGAAGCGGCGCGTATCGCGAGGGAAGAGGAATGTGATGTTGTCGTCGGCCTTGGGGGAGGCTCGACCATTGATTCTGCCAAAAGCATCGCCATGCTCGCGAAGAATCCAGGCCATTACTGGGACTATATCATGTCCGGCACGGGTGGCAGACAGATACCCGGAAACGGTGCGCTTCCCATTGTGGCCATCACGACTACCGCGGGCACCGGTACCGAAGCGGATCCCTGGACGGTACAGAGCAACCCGCAGACCCGGGAGAAGATCGGCTGGGGAACCGACTGCACGTATCCGGCCCTTTCGATAATCGATCCCGAGCTTATGGTCAGCCTGCCGCCGAAGCAGACGGCTTATACCGGCATGGATGCGCTGTTCCACTCGGTAGAAGGCTACCTCGCGACCTGCCATCAGCCTGCGAGCGACCTTTTTGCGCTCGACGCGGTGTCGCGCGTGGCTAAGTGGCTTCCAACCGCCGTCGCCGACGGTTCGAACATCGAAGCAAGGACCGAGCTGGCCTGGGCGAATACCGAGGCGGGGATCGTCGAATCGCTGTCCTCCTGCATCTCGCACCATTCCCTCGAACACGCGCTGAGCGCCTTCTATCCGGCGGTGGCCCACGGTTGCGGCCTGACAATGTTGTCGGTTGCGTACTTTCGCGACGTGGCCGAGAGGAACCCCGAGCGGTTTGCAGACCTGGCCAAAGCCATGGGAGAGAATGTCGACGCGCTCCCGGGCTCAGAGCGCCCCTTCGCTTTTATCAAGGCTCTTGAAAACCTGATAGTGGCGGTCGGTCTTGCCGATGAGAAATTCTCCGCATATGGTGTCAAAAAGTCGGACATACCGGCAATGGCGCGTAACGCGTTCTTCGCAATGGGTCACCTTTTCGCTGTTACGCCGGTAAAGCAGGAACAGGCCGATGTCGAGCGCATTTTCGAGCGCGCGTATACGTAACGTAATTATTATGCCATTATTCATCTTTAGGAGGTCGCTATGATTGAAGTCTTTCAATATTATTCCAAATACAATCAACTCGTTAATGCAGAAATGATGAAGGTGATCGAAGGTGCGAAGGATGATGTGTTCGATGCGCCTGTGGACGGGTATTTCAAAAACATAAAGGAAATACTCGATCACATCTACATTGTTGATGTTATGGGGCTTGTGAGTTTCAAGACCGTGAAGGAGTATTCAATTTTCAAGGATTCTGTTTTTAAGACGCCTCTTGATCGCAATTCTCTGATTTCCAGCGATTTTGCTTCGTTCAGGAAAAACAGGGAGCATCTCGACGCTCTTTTCGTCCAGCTGACCGACGAAATACGTGAAGCTGACCTGTCCAAGTACGTCACGAGGACGAACCGACAGGGCGAGAAGCAGGAGAAGCTTTTCTGGAAGACACTCATGCATACGTTCAATCACCAGACTCACCATCGCGGAGAGGTAAGTCAGATCCTTGATCAATGCAAGGTCGAGAACGACTATTCGAGCATGATACGGATTGAGTGAAAGGGGCCGACAATGTGGGAATTGGCCCCGGGGGAATCGGCAGTTTCCCTGGGGCCTTGCCTTTTTTATGGTTATTTTGTCTTTATCATGGAATAGCTATCGATGATCGACATGTCGTCGGCTCGATACTCGGTGAAGGTGAAGGTACCGCCCGAAATCGAGATGTGGCCGAACGAGGGGACTTTGCCCTGCCAGCGGGCGGCGCTGTAGGTTTCGGCGGCGGCGGAGTTTTTCCAGTCGTAGAATTTGCTCCCACTTCCCGAATTGAAGGTGAGGTAGAGAATCCCGGTGGGATTGATTACCCTGCCGCTTTCATCCTGCACTTGAGTTTTCTGTGGCTTGCCGCCGAGCATCTGGAAGGTCCTGGTGTAGGCATGGTCGTGTCCCATG
>JAJFUL010000358.1 GCA_021372425.1 Spirochaetaceae bacterium | reverse complement strand
CGCTATGACAAGGATCACATTCATAAATGTCGGCTATGGCGAATCGATACTAGTCGAGGAATTGAAGGCTGGCCGACGGATCTTCTCGATGCTGGTCGATGGCGGCAATCCCTACGACGAGGTCTATGGGCCGGAGTATGATCGTCATCCCGGTCAAGTGCCAGCGGCAAAATATCTGCATGCGCAGGAGATTTTCAAGCTTGACCTGGTCATCCTGACGCATTTTCATATTGACCATGTTGGAGGCCTGCCGCAGGTCCTGAGAGAGTTTCGCTGTGGGGAGCTGTGGTCGAATTACGTGTTTCAGGAAAAGCCGCCCGCAATTGAAGTTTCGGAGCTCGCTGGGTACCAGTCCGAGGCGAGGGTGATGGCCCATTCGCTGAGACTTCTGTCCGAGCTTTTTTCCCTCGCCGGTCAGCAGGGTATCCAGGTTCGGCTGGTTGCAGAGGATGAATTCGACATTCCGCTCACATCGGATTTGAAAATCGACAGATATGCGCCTGGCGACGCCATCTATGGCAGAATGGATTCGCTGGTGAAAGCGGCCTGCTCTGCGGAGCGGGGCGATGCAGACAAAACGGACGCTGCCGAAGGGGAGGGCAATGCCGAATCCAGACTCATGGCACTGGACAGGCTGGCCAACCCCTCCTGCACGGCATTCAGGATTGCCTGCATGGACAGGAGAGTGCTCTTGCCCGCTGATCTTCCGGCGACGTTCTGGAATCCAATCCTTGATGAAGGCAATTCCATTGCGGCGGATATCCTCAAGTTTGCGCATCACGGGCAAAAAGATGGCGTTTCCAAACGATTTGCCGCTGCGGTGAATCCTTCGGAAGTCGTTTTTTGTACGTCGGAAGACAACCCTTTCCACTGCCCCAATCCTTCAGTATTTCCATTCTTCCCGGCCGGCACGCATTTTACCGCGACCGGCGCCACGCCATTGCCTCCGACATGGAAAACCGGTGAACCTCATTCGGCCGTAATCTATGAAATCCGGGATGATTCCAGCATCCGCATGACAATGCACTGATTCGTTCAGATACAAGTCAATACAAATCCAGGGCAAATACCATGACGGCCTTCCTCCGCCTTTGAAGAGTGGGGAAATTGAGTCTGACTCTTGTCAATGTGCCAATATGGCACTATAATAAAAACAAACCGAAAGAATTTCGTAATTGAATTGAAGCGCTTTTGAAACATGCAAGGTGGTCTGCGCATGAACCTGGAACTTGGCAACAGGGAATCGCTCATACTCAACATTTTGGCCGAAAAGGGCTCGCTCTCGGTGACCTCGCTCGCCCGGGAACTCGATGTTTCCGAAGTGACAATACGCTCCGACCTCAAGAACCTGGAAGCAAAGGGCTTCCTGAACAGGACGAGGGGAGGGGCCCAATCCTCGTTTTCACGCGACATACTCGAACGCCAGCGGCTCAATATTGAAGAGAAGAGCCGCATTGCAAAGGCTGCGGCGGAATTCGTCCATGACGGCGACACCATCATGATCGAGGCCGGCACAACGACGGCGCTTATTATCCGCTATCTGACCGGCAAGCGCGGTGTTCAGATTGTGACAAATTCGACACTTGTTTTTTCGAATGCGCGGCTGAACCCGGCATTGAGCATCATTCTGACAGGCGGCATTTTCAGAAAGGAAACCGAATCTTTGGTGGGCCCGGTGGCATTGAAGGCCATTTCCGAATTCAATGTGCGCTATGCTTTTGTCGGCACGGATGGGTTCAGCATCGAGCGCGGGCTGACGACGCAGCTGGTGGAAGGCGCAGAAATTGTCAAGGCGATGAAGGGGCGGGCGGAGGAGACCTGGCTGGTTGCCGATTCCTCGAAATATGGGAAGACAGGCTTCGTGAGCGTTCTTCCGCTGGGCGAAGTCAACGGGATAATTACCGACACGCGGATCGATGAAAGCGCTCTTCGTGTCATGTCGGAAGTGAACCTTCAGGTTCGTAGAGTCTAGAGGAGGGGGGAGTATGGCTCATGTAGTGGTAATGCCCAAGCTCGGCAATACGGTCGAGTCCTGCATTATTGTGAAGTGGAATGTGACGGAGGGCCAGGAGGTGAACGCCGAGACGGTCCTCTGCGAGATAGAGACGGACAAGGCCACGATGGAGGTGCCGGCCGGCGTGAGCGGAACGGTGCTGAAGCTGCTGCGGGTTGAGGGCGATGACGTGCCCGTGCTCGAACCGATCGTGGTGGTTGGTGAAAAGGGCGAATCGGTTGAAGCCGCGCTGAAAGAGGCCGGATATGGAGCGGCGGGCAATGGTGGCGCGGCCAAGACCGATGTGGCCGCCAGCCCCGCCGCCGGCGAAAAAGCAACTGTGGCTGCTCCTGAGTCGGCCGGCGAATTCCAGGGTGCAAGTCCGCGGGCGAAGGCAACGGCCCGCGAAGCGGGGCTTCCCCTCGATGCCGTTGGGCAGGGGACGGGTCCTGGCGGCAGGATTATCGAACGTGACGTGAAGGCCGTGCTGGAAGAGGCGCCGAAGATGACGGCGGCCGCGCGCGGCATCATGGCGCTGAACGGGTTGTATGAAGCTGGCAAGAAAACGGGCACGGGGCTCGGCGGGCGTGTGACCGCGGCCGACGTTGCCGCGCTGAGTGCCGGAGTCGGAACGGCCGCTGGCGGCACAGCGACTGTGGGCGCGGCCGCTGCGGCGGTACAGGCACATGCAGAGCCGACCGGCGCTGCTGCGACCGGCGCCGATTCGCTCGGTCCCTACACCGATACTCCGATCAAGAGCATCCGCAAGATCATCGCCGAGCGGATGATGCTGTCTTTGCAGTCGAGCGCCCAACTCACCTTCAACGCGAGCGCGCCTGCAGGCAAGCTGCTCGAGCTGAGGGCTAGGCTCAAGAATTCGGATCCGGCGCTCGGACTTTCTGGCATAACAGTGGGCGACCTTGTCGGTTTTGCTGCCATCCATGTCGTGGCGAAGTATCCGCGCATCAACGCACACGCCATCGACAATACGATCCGCAGTTATTCACACGTGCACCTCGGGCTGGCCGTAGATACGCCGCGCGGACTCATGGTCCCGGTCGTGAAAAATGCCGATACCCTTTCGCTGCGCGAGTTTTCCGAGGAATCGAAGCGGCTTGCGAAGGGCTGCCTGGAGGGGACGATCAATCCTGACTCCCTGTCCGGCGCTACCTTCACGGCGACGAACCTGGGAGCTCTCGGCATCGAAAGCTTCACGCCAATTCTCAATTCGCCCGAGACCGGAATTCTCGGCGTAGACTGCATCATGCCGAGGCCGACCGCGGCGAGCGTCGAAGCGGATGGCCAGCCTCAGTTCGAGATGAGGATTGGCTTCTCCCTGACCGTGGATCACAGGATCGTCGATGGAGCCGACGCAGCGCGGTTCCTCAAGGATCTTTCGAACTATATCGCGAACATCGATGTTGCGGTGTTGGCGTAAATCAAGGCGAGGTAATGAAAATGGATTATGATGTCATTGTCATAGGGGGAGGGCCGGGCGGCTATCTGGCTGCCGAGCGTCTCGCCCATGCGGGAAGGAAAGTTCTGCTGGCCGAAAAGGCATACCTGGGCGGTACTTGCCTCAACGTTGGATGCATTCCCACCAAGACGTTGCTTGCTGGCGCAAAGGAATACGTCCATGCAAGGGATTCCGCTAAATTCGGCATCGTGGCCGAAAACGTGACCTACGACTGGGCCGTCATGCAGGCCTGGAAGAACGAAGTTGTCGAGAAAAACCGGAACGCTGTCGCCTTCGCCGAGAAAAAGCTCGGCGTAGAAGTCGTGACTCAGGAAGCGAAGCTTCTCGGGCCCGGCAAGGTGGAAATCGCAGGCGTGGTTTATCAGGCTGAAAATATCATCATCGCGACCGGCTCGGTACCCGTAATGCCCCCGATTCCTGGCGCCAAGGACAATCCGGCGGTCATCGACTCAACCGGAGCCCTGGGACTGCCCTCGGTGCCCAAGCGCCTCTGCGTCATTGGCGGCGGAGTCATAGGCGTGGAATTCGCAAGCCTCTTCGCAAGCCTAGGCTCGACGGTGGAAGTGGTTGAAATGCTGGACGAGATCGTGCCCTTCATGGACAAGGACATGGCTCCCGTTCTGAGACGCGCCATGAAGTCGGTCAAATTCAGCCTTGGATGCAAGGTCGAGAAGATCGAAGGCGGTACGGTCTGCTACCGCACGAAGGAAGGCGCTGAGGCAAAAGCCGAGGCCGATGTCGTGCTCATGGCGGTAGGGCGCAAGCCTGCGGTAGAAGGATGGGGAGCGAAGGAAGCCGGTCTCGACTACACAGGGAAGGGCGTCGTTGTCGATCAGCGGCTGCGCACCAATCTGCCTCAGGTCTGGGCGATTGGCGACGTGACAGGCAAGAGCCTGCTCGCACATGCGGCCTACCGAATGGCGGATGTAGCTGCGGCCGACATTCTCTCTGGAGGGAAGGCCGCGGAAGCAGGCAACTTTATGCGATATGATTCGATTCCCTGGGCGGTGTACGGAATGCCCGAGGCCGCCGGCATCGGATTGACCCAACAGGAAGCAGCCAAGCGCGGCATAAAGACGATCAGCTCGACCCTGCCGCTGCGTGTTTCCGGGCGCTTCGTGGCGGAAAATGGTTTTGCCGCGCCTGGCTCGGTCAAACTGATAGCCGAAGAAGGCACAAAGAAGATACTCGGCATCCACATTGTCGGAGCCTATGCCTCCGAAATCATCTGGGGCGCCTCGGCTGTCCTGGAAGAGGAACTGACGGTCGAAGATCTCCGCCAGCTCGTTTTCCCGCATCCGACCGTTTCCGAAGTTATTCGCGAGGCCGCCTGGGCTTTAGAAATCTGAAATTCGACCAAAGGAGCACATACTATGCCTAAATCAATCCTTGTAGACCCTTCTGCGGTACGCAAAAGTGGTACTCTTACCATACCTTCCATCCCCCTCAATCAGTACAAGAGGAATTTTGCGAATGAGCTCAAGGCCCACGGAAAAGACGGGCTCGTCGCGATGTTGCACGACATGATAGCGATACGCGAATTCGAGAACATGATCGA
>JAJFUL010000331.1 GCA_021372425.1 Spirochaetaceae bacterium | reverse complement strand
CTTTTCGCCAGGCTTCCTCACGGCGAAACGGAAATCGTCCGGTGCGCATTCTTCGATCCAGTACCATGCGCAGGCAGCGCGCTTCCGCACCAAGGTTTCCTGCGCGGGCGCCAGGCCGGGCAGTTCCTTTAGGACGCTCTCTACGTCGCCCTGATGTATCAGAAGCAGGTTGCACAGATGCCGGAAGGGAACCTGGTACGGCGCTTCCGCCGGCACTTTCTCCACCTGTGAAAGTTCGTAAATCCTCGACTCCCTGGCCTTTGCCTCTTCATCCTTCGCCTTTTCGGTCCCCCAGTAGATCCGCTCGGTCCTGTCATAATCCTCGTAAATCTTGATGACATCGAGGTCGAAACTGATGACGAATTCGGTGTTGGGCCTGGTGCCTGCAAACAGGTAACGGACGACTTCGGGCTGGTAAACGCGCAGCAGGTCGGGCAGGTCTACGACCTTGCCCTTCGACGACGACATTTTGCCGGGCGAACCCTTGATCCCGATGAAGTCATAGCGGAACGTGACCGGCGGCCTGCGCCCGTACACGTCCTGCACGACGTGCTTGGAGGTGTCGAACGAGCCACCCTCTGTGTGGTGATCCTTGCCGGCTGGCTCGAAATCGACTTTTTCAAAATTCCAGCGCATCGGCCAGTCCACTCGCCACACCAGTTTTGCACCCTTCAGCGTGCGCAGGTCGCCGGTTTCCTCGTGGCCGCAGCTTTCACAGCGGTAGTGGAGGCCCCAGTCGCCGTCCCAGTCCAGGATTTCGGTCGTATCCTTGTTGCATGCGGAACAGAAGACGGATACCGGCCACCATTCGCCCTGGATCTTGTGATCTTCGTCGCGGTACTTGTCGAGGATGGTCTTGAGGTGTTCACGATTCTCTAGGGCTACGCGCATCCCTTCGGCGTACATACCCGAGCGGTACCTGTCGGCTTGGTAGAGGAATTCCGGATGGATGCCCACCTGCGGCAGCACGGATTCGACATCGACTTCATGGTGCCGGGCATAGGAAGAATCCCTTTTCCAGGGATCGGGAACCATGGTGATGGGGAATCGCAGATATTTTTCCAGCATCTCCGGCTGTGGCATGTTGAGAGGGACTTTCCTGAATACGTCGTAATCGTCCCAGCTGTAGATGAACCTGACTTTTTTGCCCCTGTCGCGCAGTGCGCGCACGACGAGATCGACCGAAATCATCTCACGGAAATTGCCGACATGAACGGTGCCGGAAGGCGTGATACCGGATGCGCAGGTGTAACTGTCTCTGTCGCCCCATTCTGCTATAATCTTTTCTGCGGTCTGATCCGCCCAATGCAGTGCTTTCTTCTGTTCCATGAGCGGAAGTATACAGTACTCAATTGCCGGAAGGAAATAGGTCTTCGATCAAGCTGCCGTCGCGCATGAATGTCAGCTCGTTTCCTGCGGGGAAGAGCGCGGTCATGGTCGGTCGCCTGACGAGTCCGTCGAGATGGATCAGCGCTGGCGCATCGTCGTCGTAATTGGCCCCGATGGCAAAATGGCAGGTTCCGTAGACTTTTTCGTCTTCCAGCATGTTGCCGCCAATCTTCGCCATGGCGTTGAGACCGATACCCAGCTCGCCCAGGTGCCTGGCATTTGTCGCGTAGCGCAGCGCCTCTTCCGGCGCCATCTTGCCTTCGCGCGACATTCTGGAAGCCATTTCCATGCCGTGTTGCATTGCCTTCTCGAGCTGCTCTGCTTCGGCACTGTCTTTGGCTTCCATGACGAAGCCGCCCGAAACCGTGCAGTCGATCGGTTCTTTGATGACGATGTCGCCTGCGATGTCGGCGATGGAGCCGTCGAAGACGATGTGCCCGTCGCCCGACTTGAGTGCAGGGGAGATGAAAACCTCGCCCGCGGGAAGATTGCCGCCTTTGCCTTTTTCGCCAAAATCGCCGTCATCGATGAAGGTTTCCCGTCCTTCGATGCCGAGACAGATGTCGGTGCCGCCGGGCGCCCGGATCATGATCGCCGATGCCTGGTCCAGCAGACTCTTGAGAATTGCAGCCCGTTTTCTCATCAGCCGGTAATCTATGTCCACCGTGCGGGAGAACATATCGAGTGTGACGTGCGGCGACCAGAACGAGCGCATTTCCTTAGTCCCGTACATGAGATAATCGAAGATATGGTCGTACGACTTGCCGTTGGGAGCGAGGCGTGGGTGCTGGAGGCTTTCCCTGTCCTTGCCCATCTTTTCGGTTGAAATCGAGATGACGGCGTCCGGTTTCGCTGCCAGGGCCTCGATGACATAGGGCTCCGCAAAATCAGCCTGGGTTTTCACGGGTTGATAGACGAGCTTCGACTGGATTTCATGCTCGAGCGCAACAGCGTGCAGGGCTTCAGCAATCTGAGCCTGCTCGGTGTCCGGATTGCTGACGATGAGCAGCTTTTCGCCTTTTTTTATTGCCAGACAGGAGAGGATTGCTGTTTCGGCTGCCTTTTTGATCCGGGATGCAGTCGCCGGCTGGACCGGGGCATCGGGGTGATTTGAAGGTGCATTTGCGGGCTGATTTGTAGGCTCTGTCATTGGGCAAGGCTCCTTTTGTAGACGGGAACGCGCGATTGCGGTGCGAGCGAGAAAGAGTCCGTCTCTCCACGGGAAAAGTAGTGATAGGCGAGGCCAGCCACCATGGCTCCATTGTCGCCGCAGAGCCCCAGCGAGGGAAAGTGCACATCGAGCCCTGGCCTGGATGCAAGCTGTCTTCGCAGGTAGGAATTGGCGGCGACGCCCCCGCCGGCAACGACCCGCGTGATGCCTGTGTCATCGATAGCACGATAGAGTCTTGAAAGCAGTATGTCGACGGCTGATTTCCTGAAGGAAGCCGCTATATTTTCCGGGGTCGCGGGGGCGCTTCCAGTCCTGTAGTTGTCGAGATGGTGGATGACGGCGGTCTTGAGACCCGAATAGGATACGTCGTAGCGGTGATCGCCCTTGTGAAGCGAAGGGGGAGGAAAGACGAAGGCTTGGTCGTCTCCTTTTTCCGCTAGCTGGTCGATCACGTTGCCGCCGGGATAGCCGAAATTGTAATGCTTGGCCACCTTGTCGAAGGCCTCTCCGATCGCGTCATCGATGGTCGTGCCCAGGACGGTGATTGTGTCGAAAGCATCTGCCCTGCAGATGATCGTATGGCCGCCCGAGACGAGCAGCCCAATGAAAGGATACTCGATTTCCGCTTCGAGCTGGGGTGCGTAAAGGTGCGCAAGCATATGGTTGATGCCCTTGAAAGGCTTGTGCAGCGAAAAAGCCATCGCCTTGGCGAAAGAAAGGCCCACTGCGAGCGACCCGATAAGCCCTGGCTGGCAGGTCGCCGCGATCCCGTCGAGATCAGCAGGCGCGAGTCCGGCTTCATTCAGGCTCTGGCGCACGATTCCGGAAATCCACTGTGTGTGGATCCTGCTCGCCACCTCGGGCACGACGCCCTGGTATTGGCGATGGAGCGGTATCTGCGTCATGACGATATTGGAGTGAATTTTCCTGCCGTCTTCCACGACAGAGGCCGAGCACTCGTCGCAGGAGGACTCAATCCCCAGGACGAACATTTTCATCTTCTCCGGACTTGGCTTGCGTGATCATGTAGTGGGAAATGGTCGAGAGGGAATAGCCCTGTTCGACCAGCTGTGGATAGATATCCATGAGTGTCTGGGCAAGCTCCGAGGACCAGACATGGCCGATGAGGACAGCCGCCCCCCGTGCCGAAGCCGTCTTCTTGCCTTCCTCGATTGCGCCAGCAATCGATTCCTTATCGCCTTCGTTGTCCAGAAACACATCGCGCTCCCAGTAGGGTATGGATAATTCACGACAGAGCGACGCAGTTACAGTGTCAGGTGCCGTGAGAGAATCAAGATAATAAATACCGTGCCTTTTTGCAATATCAAGGACAATGCGCATGGTTTTTTCGTCTCTCGTCACTGCCGATCCCATGTGGTTGTTCATCCCCACTGCCTGCGGTATTTCGTTCAGGTTTTTCGTGACTGTAGCCTGAATGTCCTCGGCCTTCGAATCGAGGTAGATGCCACCGGGACCCAGGTCATTGCCGCCAAGCGCCTGCATGGGCTGGTGAAGGATCACTTCCTTTCCCGCCGCCGCGGCCATTGCCGCCGCCTTCTTCGTGTGGTCCACCTGAGGGAGCACTGCCACGGTCAGGGGAAATGGCAGGTCCAGAAAAGGCTTCAATTCATCGAGATTGTAGCCGACATCGTCTATGACAATGATAAGGGTGGGCGGCGAGGCGGGTAGGCCAGCTGCTTCTCTGGTTTTCCTTGCCACGGCTATGTATGGTTCGGCTTTTTCGCGCTTCGGTGCCGATGGTGCAGGCTGTTTTTTCGCTTCGGGAGAGCTTTGGCTTCCCGGTAGGCTTCCCGCCTGACTGCCGGCCTGGGCGTCTTTTCCTGAATTGGCCGACGTTCCTGAAACGTTCCCGGTCTGTGAATCCTGTCCTGTCTGCGGCAGGAGGCCTTCGTAGCCTTCCGGCACTTCAATATAGTATTCGGGCTGGCCATAGGGCCAAAGCGTAGTGGGTGTCGGAGCCTGTGTCGTTGATGTCGTTGCCTGTCCGCTTGAGCAGCGGCACTGGACCAGCGAGAAGGTGGCCGCGAGGGCAAGAACGATCACCGCAAGGAAGGCCATGCGGCTTGTTGCCCGCTTCCCCCCCCTGCGCCGATGAGTAATATTGCTGTTTCTTCTCTTGCCCACGGGCTAATCCTAACGAAATCGGGAGTGCATGCGCAATATAAATGCCTGCCCGGCGAGGAGAATTCGGTTCATATACAGAGCGCACTTCAGGCTGTCATGCAGAGATATCCTTTTTCAGCTTCCTCCTGCAGTGTCTTGAGCGCCTTCTTTTCGATATGGCGGACCGTCTCGGGTGACAGGTTCATCTCAATCCCCATCTTCTTCAGTGACTCTCTGGTCCTGCCATTCATCTCGAATCTCTGTTCGATAACAGTCCGCTCCCTTTCGCTGAGCAGCCTGAGCATGGCTGCCGTCTGTTCCCTGAGCATGGCTGCCGAAAAGGCCTTTTCCGGGGAGTATGTATAGTCCTCATACCTGTCGAGAAGATTCAGCGTATCGGAACTTTCTGTGCCGGATGTTTCGAATCCCGATACTCCTTCCGTCATGGCGAGCAGCTCTTCCATCGTTTTTTCAGACATTCCGAGGTGCAAGGAAAGCTCGGTCTTCGTGGGAGCACGCTTCAGGTCTTGGCTCAGTACGTTCTTTTCTGCATGGATTTTCTTGGCCAGCTGTTCCTTGCGATGGGGAAGGCGTATTGTACGCCCTGTATTGATGGCAGCCCTGCTGATCGATTGTCGGATCCACCAGACCGCATACGTTGAAAACCGCACGTTGC
>JAJFUL010000330.1 GCA_021372425.1 Spirochaetaceae bacterium | reverse complement strand
GAAGGCCGATATTCTGTAATGAGCGTTGCTCCGATTTCAGTTTCGTTTGCCGATGAGGCAAGCCGGGAGTCATAGGCGAGTATCCATGAAAGATTGCCTTCCATCGCGCAATAGAGATCCCCAGCGCTGCCGATCCCAAATGTTCTGTCGAGTCCGAAGGCCGACACGAGAGTGTTTTTCTCCAGCGCTACGGGGAGGCCCGACGTATCTTGTCCTAGGTAATATTCAGGCAGGTAGAGAGCCGTTTCCATCCATGCGACGGAGGAATCAAGAACAGTCGCCGACACATCAGCGCCTATCGCCCCCTGTCGCTTGTAACTTGCTGTAATATCAACGTCCGTTATTATGCCTGGCGTTGTTTCCACGTCAAAGACAGGCGTCTTCGTAAAGCCGTACCAGCCCGAAAGACCAAAATCCACCGCCCCCTGTGAGAGGCTCATGCGCCCGGCACCCTGCATATTCTCCCTATTGAGGCTCAGGTCGGAAGGAGTCGTGTCGACGGCAAAAAGGGCCGGAGAAATGAAGGCTCCGTTGAGGGCGTCCAGTGACGCGAGGCTTGCCGGATACCATCTCGAACTTTTTGCGGGAATCGTGCTCGGCCTGAAAAAGGGCAGCGCCACCGCCTCGATGCTGAAGGGGCCCTTGATGTATTTCCCCGAGACCAGCATCACGGGCAAAAGCCAATCCGAACGGTTTTCGGATACGAGCTGGCTGAGCGAATCGACGGGGTTGATAAATCCTTCCGGATTTGAGGCGAGGGCCGTTCCCCAGGAGATGATCTTGGATCCGGCGGTTACCGAGAGCCCGTCGGCGATATCGAGGGTGGCGTATGCTTCGCCGAGCTTCATGGCGACATCGTAACCGCCGCTGTCGGCGAGGGAGATTGACCCTGTCAGTTCAGCCCTTATCGTGAGAGGGCCTGATATATAGGAAGGAGCGAGCTTCAGGCTCGTCGACGGCTGGAAATAATCGCCTGCCTTTGCAGTGCCGGATGCTTGAAAGAATATTCCACTGAATGCCGTGACTTCGCCGGACAGACTCGCCTGCGCCGAGAGAGGGACCGCGCCGACAATAAAGAGCATCAACGCGATTGGGAAAAAGGACTTACCATTCCGTATGGTTTGGCTATTTTTCAACTTGTCGTTCATACCACAACGCTCCTTATGTGTTTCAAGTCTCGAAGATTATTTGCCCAATGCCTCTTTGGAAAACAGGGATGGGGACAACCCCGTGTCATATTTCACTGCATCAAAGCGAAGGGATGTTGCGCCGCCCGTCGTGAGATTCTTCATTTCCAGATCCACAATGGTCCATATTCCGGAAATCCTCTCGGATTGGGAAGCGGTCATCTGCTTGTAGAGCGCGCCAGACTTGTCATAAAAATCAGCCTTCACTATTAAGAGACTCTCTTTGTCCACGAGCGAGACAATCTTGCTTGTGCCGCCACTTTTGTCCTTTGGGTCAGATTCGACCTTCCAGCAAGCCCTCCCCGCCATGCTTTCTTCTCCCAGCATCGCAAATGTATAGTCCTCAATATTGCGGCTGCCAAAATCATCGTAGGTGAGATCGCTGCCCATGAATGGCTTGTTCTTGTCCGACGCCGAAATGCGGGTGGCCTTCTTGAGGCTGGGCAGGTAGATGTATTGGCTTTTTTCACCTTTGGCACTTTCAGCGGTCAG
>JAJFUL010000320.1 GCA_021372425.1 Spirochaetaceae bacterium | reverse complement strand
TCCCTGTCGCCAATGTCATGGCAGATCCGCACTTCCCGCACCTGAGCAAACCCGTGAGCAGGTTAGGGGTATTCACGACCCTTGGCGCAATTATGGCCGGCGAACGACTCTTCAGCCTTTCCGCGGCTCTTTCGAATACGCTCCGTTCGACTATGGGGGGCACATCGATCTTCACCCATTCAGAATCCGGCTTGGCCTCGCCGGTCTTTGTGCGCTTCTTGTTGAAGTAATACTCTCCAATGTACACGCGATCCGTCAGAATCTCGTGGACCCTGTTTTTTCTCCAGCGTGTTCCACGCCGGGTCATGTCGAGGTCTGTCAAATGTGCGGCTATGGCTACAATCCCTATCGAATGACCATCTTTTCCGTTCAAATAGAGATCAAAGATGCTTCTGACGATGCTCGCTTCCAATTCGTCGATTTCCAGCTTCTTTTTCTTCCCTTTGTTGCCCAGACCCGCAGCTTCGACGGCCCGGTACCCATAAGGAGGCTTCGAGCCGTTGAAGTATCCCTGCCGCGCATTCTCCTTCATTGCTCGCAAGGTATGCTTTGCGTTCTCCTGGCTCTGATACTCATCGAACATGCTGAAAATCCGCCGAACCATCCGTCCCGCAGAATCGTCGGACGTCTCCTGCGTGATCGACAGTACAACCACTTCCTGCCTTCGAAGCTGTTGCTGATACAGCTCCGATTTGATCATATCTCGGAAAAAACGGGACAGGCTGTGCACAATGATCGCGTCAAAAGGCTTGGAATCAAGACATGCCGTTTGAATCATCTCTTGAAAGACGGGCCGTTTGTCGTCCATAGCTGAAGCACCGAGTTCGCAATACTCCTCAGCCACTTCAAAGCCTTTTCTGGCGCACCATTCCCTCATCTGTCTCAACTGGTCGGGGATGGAGAGTTCCTTCTCGGCTTGCTTGCCCGTCGATACGCGTGCATAGAGAGCTGCAACCATATCCTGCCCCTAATCACATTCCGGTGAATAGATGTTCGCAAGGCGTATGAGTTCCGGAAACACCGACCAGACCAGATCGATTTCCTTCTCGGATACCTCCATCCGGTCTATCTCGGGCTCCAACTCTAAAGTGAGTTTACGCTTCGAATGTGCCAATTATGGCTCACTCCTTCTTTCGCATAATTTATTCCTGCCCATGCCTTGCCTTTCGGAACTCCTGGAATCCTGGAAAATCCTGTCCAAGTCCTAGCCTAATCCGCTTTTCCCCAACTGGTTGAGCGTAAGCTTTCAGAATGCCTCGAACTGGAATTCCGGCAGGCATGCCTGTGCAATAAGCAGCACTTGCCCGACACGCTCGCTGATCACTCTTTCAATCAGTTCTTTGGTTACCATTTTCCCAACTCAATCTGTTTGACGCGTTTCTTTACATCGAGGTCCCAGCTGAATTGCTCATGCAATTCATTGATTTTATAATGTAACCTGTCGAAAGTATCGTCGAACTGGACTCGCTCAGACCGTTCTTGAACCTGTTTGATTGCAGCAAGCCGCTTCAGATACCCATAAACGGCAATGGCAATTCGCTCTTCCCTCTCTTCCAGAACGCATGTTCTGAAATCGATATTCGAGAAGCCGAAAATTCCAAGTTGTTGTATGTGCTGAAGCAAGTCGTGCCAGAGGGGATGTATGGGCCATCTTGATGCGTTCGTGTCAGCGGTCTTTATT
>JAJFUL010000296.1 GCA_021372425.1 Spirochaetaceae bacterium | reverse complement strand
AGGGTCATCCAGCGCGCATTGATCGATACTGCCTGTGTGCAGTGCGGATATTGCACGCCTGCCGTAGTCCTTTCGATCCGTGAGTTGCTGTCACACAGTGCGAATCCATGCGAAGACGAAGTAAAGGACGCGCTTTCCGGCACCTTGTGCCGCTGCACAGGCTATGTCCAGTACTTCGACGCTGTGAAACTCGCAGCCATCCGGCTCTCAGATCCATCATACCAGCTCCCGCCAGCCGAGGAATTCTGACCTGACCTGCGCCATATCGGCAAGGATCGCGAAAAAGTCGATGCGGAAAGCCTCTCCAAAGGCGAGCGGGCCTATGTCGAGGACAAGATCCCCACCGACGCCTGCGCCCTCAAGATGCTCACCAGCCCCTATGCCCATGCGTGGATCAAGTCCGTCGACTGTTCCGAGGCCGAGACGATTCCGGGCGTTGTCGCAATCCTGACACATGAGAATTGCCCCGATTCTGTCTACACGACTGCCGGCCAGGGCTATCCCGAGCCCTCACCCTACGACCAACGGATGTTCCCGCGCAAAGTCCGCCATGTTGGCGACCGGGTGGCCGCGGTGCTCGCGGAGACCCAGGGAATCGCCGAAGAGGCGCTCAGGCACATCAAGGTCGAGTATGAAGTGCTGGAACCGGTACTCAGCATCGCTCAGGCAAAAATCGCCGGCATCAAATCCGGCGCGCCAGTCATCCACGGCGGCGAAGTTTCCTATGTCGCAGGCTCGGCGCCGGAAGGCACCGAGACGGAAGGGGATGGCCGGGATGATCCCATCATCTACCAGTTCCCGATACACGCGGACCCGCACCGGAACCTAGCCGCCAGCGCTGCTGATGGCATCGGCGACATGGATAAAGGGTTTGCCGCCGCGGACAAGGTGATCGAGCGGACCTACAAGACCGACCGCGTGCAGTGCACGCCGCTCGAGCCGCACGTGGTCTTCGCCACGATCGAGGCGGGGCGCCTCGTCATGCGCGCATCGACCCAGGTACCCTGGCATGTGCGGCGCATCGTCGCCAAAGCGATCGGCATTTCAGAAAACCGGGTCCGCGTCATCAAGGAACGCGTAGGCGGCGGTTTCGGCTCCAAGCAGGACATCGTGGTCGAGGATGTCGCGGGCTACCTCGCCTGGACGACAGGCCGCCCTGTGTATTTCCGCTATACCCGCAAGGAAGAATTTATCGCAAGCAGGACGCGCCATCCGATGGAGATCACCGTCAGGCTGGGTGCCAGGAAAGACGGCACCTTGACCGCTATTCTCATGAAGCTCGATGCGGATACCGGTCCTTATGGGCAACACTGCCTCACCGTCCCGATGAATGCCATTTCCAAGAGCCTGCCTCTCCTTCTCTGCGACAACGCGCGTTTCGAGGTCAAATCATACTATACGAACCTGTCGCCAGCCGGTGCATACCAGGGCTACGGGGCTCCGAAAGGTTCCTTTGCCCTGCAGACGGCACTTGCCGAGATGGCGGATGCGCTTGGCATAGACCAGCTAGCCATGATCGAGAAAAATCGTGTCCGCTCGGGCGCGACGATAGAAATACTCAAGAGCCTCGGCGAAGGCCGGGCAGGCAACGCCGTCACTCTCGGCACTTGTGGCCTCGGCGAGATGATCCAGCGCGGGCGCGAGGCTTTTGGCTGGGACAAACCGAAGCCGCAGAGCACTGACCCCGACTGGGCGATCGGCCGCGGTGCGGTCATAATTCAGCAAGGCTCGGGCCTGCCAGGACTGGACGCCGCAAATGCCGAAGTGCGCCTGCTCTCCGACGGCACACTGCTCATGCTCTCGGGTGGCGCGGACCTGGGCACAGGTCTCGACACCGTCACGGCGAAAACAGCCGCCGAAATCATGGGCCTCGACGTCAGCGATGTCACCGTCATTTCGGGCGATACAGACATCACGCCCTTCGACAAGGGAGCTTATGCCTCATCGGGGACCTATTTCTCGGGAAGCGCCGCCCTGCGTGCCGCCGAAGACTTGCGACAGAAGGTCCTGGAAGTTTCTCAGGCTATTCTGGGCGAGCCGGTCAGCGACCTTCGCATCGCTTATCACGGCATGGTCACAGGCAAACGCGGCTCGATCAGCCTTGCCGAACTCGGCCACCGCTCGGTGCAGGGTGAAGGCCATGGCGAGCTCTCCGGTTATGGCTCATTCAAGACCGATCATGCAGCCTTTCCCTATGGGGCACACTTTGTGCAAGTGGCGGTCAACCGACGATCCGGAGAAGTTACGGTACAGCGCTACCATGCTTATCAGGATTGCGGCACCCCAATAAACCCGGCGCTCGCCAAAGGGCAGATCTATGGTGCTGTCCTCAAGTCGATAGGCCATTCTCTCTATGAGGAAATGATCTTCGACGACAAGGGGCGCTGTCTGAACCCGAATTTCCTGGACTACAAGATTCCGACAATAGCCGAGGTGCCCGAAGATTTCCATGTCGAATTGATGCCGGTTGCCGACGAGGTCGGCCCCTTCGGCGCGAAAAGCGTCTCGGAAATCTCGGTCAACGGGGCCGCGCCGGCCATAGCCATCGCAATCCACGATGCAGTCGGGGTCTGGATGCGCGAATGGCCATTCACGCCCGCCAGGATACTCGAGGCGCTTGGCGTCTTGCATTGAAAGGCCGTGGTCGGCTGGATGTCAGATGGACGCTGCCGGCTCAAGGGAGATGTCTGTGAGAGGAAAACGCTTTTCTGCAACGCTTTTTGTCATGGCGCTCTGTCTCTGCTCGGCGCATGGCCAGATTTTGATCAGGATAGCCCATCTGAATCCTCAGGATCCCCTTTCTATAGCGTCGGCGGCGATGGCTTCGGTTTTCAAGAGCGAAGTCGAGGCAAATTCGAGCGGACAAATCAAGGTCGAGATATACCCTGGCGGCGTAAGCGGCAAGGAAAACGAGAGCATGGTCCAGGTCAAGTCCGGCATGTTGCAGTCGTTCATCGCGACTTCGGGAGGCATAGCCTTGGCTTACCCCCTCATCGACATAATCAACATGCCTTTTGCCTTCCCGAGCTACAACACTGCCTACAAGGTTCTCGATGGAGACTTCGGCAAGGCATTTGCCGCTGACATCCGGGAAAAGACCGGCTACAAGGTGCTAGGCTTCGGCGAATCCGGCGGATTCTTCGCCATAACCAATGCCCACAGGCAGATCCGCACGCCAAACGACATGAGGGGTCTCAAGATAAGAACAATGGCCCTGCCAGTCCAGCAAGCCGCTATCCGGGCCGTGGGGGCGACGCCGATGACGGTCGCCTGGGCTGATGTCTATCAGAGCCTGAAAACCAACATTGTCGATGGACAGATGAACCCTGCTTCCCTGATAAGGCTTGCCAAGCTCGGTGAAGTCCAGAAATTCATGACCCAGACTAATTTTCTCTATTCTCCCTATGTCTGGATCATGAACGGTAAGTTCTACGATTCTCTGGAACCCCGTCTGCAGGAGCTGATCGACAACGCGGCTGCCGTTGCGGTTCTTGCCGGCCGGGGTGTTTCGCGTACACTGGATTCCTCGACACTGGAATTTTCAACGTTCGAAAAGGAAATGCAGGTTTACACGCTGACGCCGGAAGAGACTGAATTGTTCCGGAAGGCAATGCTTCCTGCAGCCAGGAAACTCATAACAGAGCGCTATGGCGAAGAAGGCACCATGTGGCTCAAAAAATTGTCCGATGCAATCATCATTGCGGAGAAGAAATGACCGGCATGAAGGAGAGGAAAATGGACAGACAAGGTATTTTGCGTTTGATCGAGACGCTTTCACAGAAGAAGATCGATATGGCAGGGAAGGATTTTCTCCTCACCTGGGAGAAGTCAAGGGATGAGATCGAAGCCACGTTCCTGGTGGCCGACATCATGCGAGCCATGCGTGAGAACAACATAAGCCCCAAGGTATGGGATTCCGGGATCGCAGTCTCCAATTTCAGGGACAACTCGACGCGCACCAGGTTTTCCTTCGCCTCGGCCTGCAACCTGCTCGGCCTCTACGTCCAGGACCTGGACGAGGGGAAGAGTCAGATAGCCCACGGCGAGACCGTGCGAGAAACGGCCAGCATGATCAGCTTCCTCTCGGAGGCCATCGGCATCCGAGATGATATGTATCTCGGCGAAGGCGACAAGTACCAGCGCGAAGTCGCAAAATCCCTGGATGAGGGCGTGGCAGCCGGCGTACTCCCCGCAAGGCCGACTATCGTCAACCTCCAGTCAGATATCGATCACCCGACCCAATCCATGGCTGATTTTCTCCACCTTGTGCACTATTTTGGCGGCCTCGACAAGCTGAAGGGAAAGAAGATCGCAATGACATGGGCATATTCGCCTTCATACGGCAAGCCGCTCTCGGTGCCGCAGGGCATCATCGGCCTGGCCAGCCGGTTCGGCATGGATATTTCCCTCGCCTACCCCGAAGGCTATGATCTCATTCCCGACGTGGTCGCCCGGTCGGACAAGCAGGCCAAAGCTTCGGGCGGCCGTCTCACGGTGACCCATTCCATGGACGAGGCTTTCAGGGATGCGGACATCGTCTATCCGAAGAGCTGGGCACCCTATGACGTCATGTTAAAAAGAGTTCCGCTGCTGCACGCCGGAGACCAGTCTGGACTCAAGGAGCTTGAAAAGACAGCTCTGGCGAACAATGCCAGGTTCAAGGACTGGGAATGTACTGAGCAGAAAATGAAGCTGACCAGAGATGGAAAGGCCCTCTACATGCACTGCCTGCCAGCGGATATCACGGACGTATCCTGCATCGCCGGAGAGGTTGCGGCAAGCGTTTTCGACCGCTACCGGAATGACACTTACCGCGAAGCCAGCTACAAGCCCTATATCATAGCGGCCATGATCGTGCTGGGCAAATTCGGCGGGACTGCCGCGATCCTGCGGCACCTGGTCGAAAGGAATGGCATCCGCGAGCAGAATTGACCTGCCAGGGCAATTTACACCTGTCAGGGCATTTACCGACCCGGCGACAAGACGGCACACACATTTTGCGAAAAACACCACTATTAAATTGCCGGGTCAGTATCGTGCAATGCCTCTTCATGCTGCGCCGCAGTCCACGCAAAGGAGGTAATTCCCTTGAAAGTGTGCGATGTCACGAAGAACCGCATGAAAAGCAGGAAAACAAGCCCGATCAGGCCGCTCAGCAGGAAAGCCCAGTTTCCGCCGAGTGAATCTGCGATCTTCCCTGAATAGAGTGAGCCAAAAGGCGTAACGCCGACGAAAACGATGTTGTAAACGGACATCACCCTGCCTCGCATCTCGTCGGATGACAGCATCTGCACCGAGGTGTTGCATATAGTGGTGAAGAAAGACATGCCGAAGCCGCAGATTGCAAGCAGGAACCCGGACAGGAAAGGATTACGCTGCAGCCCAACCAGGATCATGCCGATCGACAGAATGAATCCCGAGACATAAACATAACTTGGCTTAGGCTCGAGCTTCTTGCCGCCAAGCGACATGAGAACGCCTGCCAGCAAGGCTCCAACACCCATGGCAGACATCAGGCCGCCATAGCCGTCGGACCCTAGGCCAAGCGTGATTTTTGCAAAACTTGGTATCGTGATGCTGAAGTTCAGCAGGAAAAGACTGATCACGCAGACTATGGCGAGCAGGCTGACGAGGGCAGGATTGCTCCTGATGTATCGCATGCCCTCCATCACCTCAGTTCGGAAATTCCCTCTCTTGGATTTTTGCGCCGTGCGGCCCGATTTCATGAAGATCAGGCTGACGATGACTGCCAGATAGCTGATGGCGTTCAGGGCAAATGTCCAGGGAATGCCGACTGCGGCGATCAAGATTCCACCGATCGCAGGTCCAATGATCCTGGCGATGTTGAAAACCGTATTGTTGAGCGCCACCGCATTGGTGACTGCGGATCGATCCTGCACTTGTTCCGAGACGAAAGCCTGGCGCGTCGGCCAATCGACGGCGGTGACAAGGCCGGAGAACAGGGAAATGAGCATGATCTGCCAGTACTGCTCGTTCCCAGAAAATGAGACAATAGCCAGCACTGCCGCTGAAAGGGCGAAAAGCGATTGCGTCCAGAGCAGGATCGTCCGTTTCGGGATCATGTCGATGAGCGGTCCGATGAAAAGCGACAGCAACAGCGAAGGCAAGTATTGCACGGCTGTGAGAAGGCCGAGTTTCATGGGAGAATTGGTAAGCTTCAGGACGAGCCAGGACTGCCCTGTGTTCTGCAGCCAGGTACCAATGACCGAAATGCCTTGCCCAATGAACCACAGGCGAAAATCGCGGGATTCAAAAGCGGGTAGTCTTTGACGTTTTTTCATACACAATCCATTTTCAATCGATTCTTAGCGTCGAGCCGTATATGCGAAGCGACGAATTCGCGATAGTCGGCGTTTCCCGCCATGAGTTTTTCATGGGCGCCAAACCCCATCACCCTGCCTTCTTTGAGGAAGAGAACCTTGTCCACATACTGGATGCTGGAAAGCCGGTGCGACACAGCGATAATGGTCTTGTCGTGATCCTGGAGCGCTTGCCAGAGTTTCTCTTCGTTCTTCGTGTCGAGGCTCGCAGTCATGTCGTCAAACACGACGATTTGCGGCTTTCGCGCCAGCGCTCGGGCTATTGCAATCCGCTGCTTTTGGCCGCCGGATACGCTGATCCCCCGCTGGCCCAGCAGGGTTTCTTCCCTCTTGGGAAAGGCTCTCACCTCATCGCCGATCTGGGCTGTCTCGAGATAGCGCCATAATTCATCTTTGGTGATCTCAGGCGGCGATTCGTTTGTCCCGAAAGCAACGTTTTCCTCGATGCTCCCGGAAAAAAGGAGGGCTTCCTGCGGCACATAGCCCAGCATGGCGGACCAGTCGGCCGTCTCTATCTTCGAAAACGGCAGACCGTTCACGAAAAGCCCGCCCTGCTGGACTGGCAGCAGGCCAGCCATCATTTTGGCGAGCGTCGTCTTGCCCGAACCAACGGGGCCTATCACGAGGAGTCGGTCGCCCCGCTCAAGCTCGAAGGAAACCTTGTCCAACGCCGGCTTGTCCCTTCCCTCGTACTGGAAAGAAGCCGCAACCAGCTCGAGCTTCTCGAATTCCTTGATCGGCACTTGCGATGGATCACGATCGGGCACCTCGAAGTCCTTGAGTTCCTCGAGCCTGTCGATGTTGACGAAAGCGCGTTTCCCCGAAACGAAGAGGTTGGGAATGTCGAGTATCGGATATATGAGCATGTTGAGCAGGTTGTAGAATGCGTAGAAAGTTCCGATGGTGATCGAGCCCTTCACGACCATCATCCCGCCGATGAATATAAGCAGTATCTGTGCCACATAGTCGATGTACTGGTAGATGAGGTCGAGTATTGTCTGCATCTTGATGACACCGGTCTCGGTCTTGAATCGCTTCTTAAGCGCGCTGTCGAAGAATCGCTCGTATTTCGCCTCGCTGGCGAAAGCCTTGATGATGCGCGCCCCCGAGAAACTCATTTCAAGCTGCTCATTGATGCTTGAAACGGATTGCTCGTTTTTCTTGACCCTGTCGTAGATGGTGTCCTGGGTCTTCGAAAAGATCCAGAGCATGAGCGGCAGAGGCGCCAGCGAGAAAAGCG
Organism: Spirochaetaceae bacterium; assembly: GCA_021372425.1. Classification (GTDB taxonomy): domain Bacteria; phylum Spirochaetota; class Spirochaetia; order Treponematales; family Rectinemataceae; genus JAFIHQ01. The sequence continues at coordinate 51,319 of JAJFUL010000296.1, read as the reverse complement.
CCAGTTTCCAGTTGAGGGCCAACATGGCCACAATGCAGAAAATTACCTTGCTCGTGGATTCCACCGCCCTGAATATGCCTGAGCACATGAACCAGGAAAGCCGGGGAAAATCACTGATGTCGGAGGTCAGTCTCGTTGTCAGGTCTCCCGACGAGTATCTCGAGAAAAACCTGTAGTCCTTCTCCTCGATACTGCGGAAATACTTGTTCCTGATGATGTAATCGAAGACCACGTTGAGCGCTCCGCGGATGCCGGGAAAGAACCCGGATATGAACCCTGCCACGCCAAGCGCAAGAAAATAGAGCGCTATCTTGCTGATTTCCTTCTGTGGATCGCTGAACTCAGCCTTCTTTTCGATGATGCTCTGGAAAAGGTCAAACAGTTTCCTGGTCAGCAAGGGAAAGGCGACGGCCACAAAGCTCGAGATCAGCGTGAGCACGAGCAGGAGGACGATCATACCCTTTCTTTCTTTCCAGATATTCCAGATCCAGGCTATATGTGATTGCTTCTTCTCTGTATGTTCTTTCATTATTCTCCGCTCCTCTGGATGAACTGCTGCTGCACCAGTTCGTGGTACTCAGGCAGTTTTTCAAGAAGTTCATCGTGAGTCCCTTTCGCGATGATTTTCCCATCGCTGAAGAAAAGGATCTGGTCGGCATGGAGGATTGAGGAGAGCCGGTGGGCGACAATGAGCGCCGAGCGGTCCTCCAGCAGCTTCGCGAGACTGTGGGTGATTTTTTTCTCAGTCTCCATGTCGACATTGCTCATGGCCTCATCGAGGATGACCAGTTCCGGGTTGACCGCAAGGGCGCGCGCGAAGGCGAAAAGCTGTTTCTCTCCTGCGGACAGGTTGCCGCCGCGCTCCCAGAGGTTGGTTGAAAGACCCTGGGGAAGCGACTTGACCGTATCCATCGCCTGCACAGTCTCGAGCGCGCTTTCCACGGTCTCCTGGCTAATGTCGTCGTTGTAGACCCTGACATTCTCCAGCACCGAACCCGGGAACAAGTATACATCCTGGAGCACGAGGCCGATTTTCTTGCGCCATGCCTCCAGATTAAGTTCGGCGAGCGGGACCTCATCGATGTAGATTGTGCCTTTCTGCGGCCGGTAGAAACCGCAGAGCAGCCCGACCGTCGTCGATTTCCCCGAGCCCGAGGCGCCGACCACGGCTGTCATCGAGCCTTTGGGTACCGTGAATGAAAGATCACTGACGACCCATTCCTCTTCCTTGTAGGCGAACCAGACATGATCGAACCGTATTTCGTTTTCGAAGGTCGGCAGTTTCTCGTTCTGCTTCCCTTCTTCCTCGGGTATCGCCATGATCGCCAGAATGCGCCTCAGCGAGGTTTTTGACTGCTGCATGCTGCGGATGCTCTCGGCTATCTGCACCACAGGGCGCAGAAGGGCGGAGCCGTATTCGAAGAAGAGGACCAGCGTGCCAAGGCTCATGCCGCCCGAGAGGATTTTCGGTGAATAAAGGACAATCAGCGCAACGATGAATATCGGACCGACAAGCGAATCGAGGGCGGACATGGCGGAGTATTCGAACATGGAGGTCTTTATGTCGACATCCTTCTTTTCCTTGCCTGTCTGCTCGAGAGAGTCGGCAGCCCATTTTGCCCGGTTGAAGACTTTCACTATCTCGATGCCCTGCACGAATTCCGTCACCTTGGCAACGACTTTCGCATAGAGGCTCCTCGACTTGTCATAGAGCTTTATCAACTTGTTGAAAAAGAAGAGGAGGATCAGCAGAAATGTAAGCGTCGCAACCAGCATCACCCCCGCCAGCGCCGGGGCCAGCGTGAAGGTGACGATAAAGATGCCTACCATGCTCAGGATGCTGACGATCAACGTCACACCGATGTTCGAAAAAAGGTCCCTTATTTTCTCGGTGTCGTTTTCGGTCCGCGACATGAGTTCGCCGACCGGATGGGCATCCAGGTATGATATGGGGAGCTTGAGCAGGTGTGAAAAGAGGTCCTGCTTGATATTCGTCACTATGGAGAGGCCCATTTTCGACAAGAGAATGCTGCCGTAATAGCTCAAAACCCCGCTGGCGAGCACGATCCCCAGATAGAGGAGCGCGTATTTCGCGAGTAATGCCGTATCTTTGGCGGGGACCGCCTTGTCGATGATTTCCTTGAGGATGAGAGGCTGCGAAATCCCGGCAGCCGCGATCGTCATGATACACAGGAGGCCGGGAATGGCCAGGTGTTTGTACTGGCCGATATAGCCCCAAAGTTTCTTGCTGTAGGGCTTCGTGTTGTTTTGACTGGTTTCCATATCCTGTCTTCATTGTCTAAAACCGTATGCGGAGCCCACAAGGCATAAATATTCGAAGCCTGCCTCTGGCAGCGCAGATTTCCATTCTTCCTGGATGTCATTGTAAGAAGAAATCTGACGTAACGCGCTCAACGGCCTTTCGGCCTTTGGGCATTTTCAGGAAAAGCGGCGGCGGGAACTCGTCTCGACAACAAAAATCATGGTATTTACCTCGCGGCGTGGAGCATCTCGCTCCTGTATGACAGCAATTACGACTTGTCTTATGGCTTTTCGCCGATGCTGTCCTGAAGCCGTAAAACCTATAATAGCAGACCGACTGATAAAAGCAAGAGGAAAATGATGGCTGCATCTTGCTATTCTGCAAAATTTATGAGTTTCAGGCAATCAAATCGGCCATGCCCGCTTCAGTCGCGTTTTTCAGGTCTTCGGGGCTGATAAGGAGCTGCAGGCCTCGCTTGCCCGCGCTGACCGAGATCCTGTCGAACAGCATGGCGGTTTCGTCGATGAAGGTGGGGAATTTCTTCTTCATTCCGAGGGGAGAACAGCCGCCGCGGATATAGCCCGTCAGCGGTTCGAGTTCCGCAAGCGGCAGGAGGGTGCAACTTTTGTCCCCGGCGGCGCGCGCGGCCTTTTTCAGATCGATCTCGCAAGATCCTGGCAGGACGCAGACGAAATAACCTGTTCTCTCGCCCCGGAGAACGATTGTCTTGAACACTTGGTCGGGATCCATTCCCAGCACCTGGGCAGCATGCTTGGCTGAGAGGTCTTCCTCGTCCACCTTGTAGTGGCGAACCTCGAAAGCCAGCCCCATTGACTCGAGGTGCCGGACCGCATTCGTTTTTTCAATGCCCTTATCTTTATTCATTCAGGCACCAAATCCTTTTATTCAACTGTCGCATCATTCAACGGTCGCGTTTTGCGCCCATTCCGTATTTTGCCAGCAGGGCTTCGTACTCCCCTGGATTGTCCATGTCTTCGGTGACGGCATCACTGCCACATTCGACTTGCGTGCCGCCCAATTCCTCAATGACGCCCCTGAGGCGTTCGCCGCCTTCCAGGGACATGATCGCCTGAATATATGATCTCGGGAAATAGACGGGGTGGCCTGGCTTTCCATTTCTGGATGCGATGAGAGCGATGGGCCGTTCCCCCTGTGCGTCCATGTTTTCCGCGCGTGCGCTGAGCGCGGCGAAAACCTCGGGCGGAACAAAAGGCTTGTCGGCGTGATGGATGAAAAAGCCTTGGCAATCGGGGGAACGGACAAGAAGCGCGCTGATCCCGGCCTGTGCTGAACTCACCATGCCGCTTTGCCAGGAGGGATTGCTGATGACAAGCGTATCTTCAAGGTCTTTAAGCGAGTCCGAGATTTCAACCTCGGCTTTGCCTGTAACAACAATAAGCGGAGAGACTACCTGCAGGATAGCCTGGGCGACGAAACGGATTACCGTGCTATCCCCCAGGGGAAGGAGGAGTTTCTGACGGCCCATACGCGAGCTTGCACCTGCTGCAAGCAGGATACAAGGGAAGGCTGGGCTCGGCCTTGGCTGGCAGTCGGGTGCCCTGTCATTACATTGGAAATTCATCGGCTTGAAAGTATATAGCGGCAGGCAAGATGGCGCAATGAATTCAAGCCCCCGTCTTGCCTCGCTCTTCAGCCACAAAACGACGAAGCCTGTCGATTTCCTCCATCGTCTTCCCCGGCGCCGGGCCTCCGGTCTGGATCCTGCGGGCCACGCAGGCTTCAGGCCGGAGATAATCAGCAAGCTCTTCCATATCGAATTTCATGTCCTGGAGCGACGGATGCGCCGCAGCAATTTGAGCACCATCAAGGTCGCGGATCTGGCAATCCCTGTCGATGCATTGGTTGACGATCGCCTTGGCGGCCTGGTAAGCCGATCGGAAAGGAACGCTCCGCCCAACGAGGAATTCCGCCAGGTCCGTGGCTTCGATGAAGCTGCCGCGCGTCGCAGCAAGCATTTTCTCAGGCTGGGGCTGGATGGCCCGGACAAGCGCGGCAAAAGCGCAGAGGGACGCGTTGATTGTGTCTTCGATATCGAAGAACAAGGACTTGTCTTCCTGGAGGTCGCGGTTGTAGGCATAGGGCAAGCCCTTCTGGAGGGCGAGCAGCGAGGTGAGGTCGCCGATGACGCGCGCGCATTTGCCGCGCAGCAGTTCTGCAGGATCGGGATTGCGCTTCTGCGGCATGATGCTCGATCCAGTGCTGGCTGAATCAGCAATGCACACAAAACCATATTCGCTCGAAGCCCAGAGCGCGATATCCTCGCAGGCGCGCGACAGATGCGTCATGAGCATGGCTGCCGCCGAAGCGTATTCGACGCAGAAATCGCGGTCCGCCACTGCATCCATCGTGTTGCGCGAAGGCCGCGCAAATCCCAGGGAGGCGGCTGTCATCTCCCTGTCCACAGGCAGCCCCGAGCCTGCAAGCGCACCGGAACCGAGCGGGCATTCATCCGCGCGCGCCTGGCCGTCGGCGAAGCGTCCGTAATCACGCTCCAGGCCTGCACACCAGGCCATGAGTTCGTGTGCAAGCGTCACGGCTTGTGCACGCTGCAGGTGCGTGTAACCTGGCATCAGTGTGCTGGTGTTGCCCTTCGCAAGATCGAGCAGCGCATCCAGGCAATCGAGAGTTCTGCCCTGCGCGGCCGCAAAAGCCCTTTTGCAGTGCAGCCTGAACGCCACGGCGACCTGGTCGTTGCGCGACCTTCCGGCATGGATTTCCTTGCCTGTGTCGCCCAGCCTGCGGACCAACTCCTCTTCAATGAATGAATGGATGTCTTCGCTCGCTGGATCCACGACGAGCTTGCCTTCACGATATTCGCAGCGCATCACGGCAAGCTCGTCGCAAAGCCTCAGCGAATCTTCGCGGCTAAGGATGCCCTGTTCGCCCAGCATATGCGCATGGGCAGCCGAGCATTCGAGGTCTTCGTCCAGGAGCCGAGTATCGACGGACAGCGATGAGAGGAAGCGTTCGATATCTGGATCGAGCGAAACCGCTTTCGAGCCCGGTACGCCTTGCCAAAGTTTTGCCATACTTGTTTCCGCCGTCCAGTTTATTCCATAAAGGCCGCTTGTTGCCAGCGGCCTTCCTCAGTCTCCCGACGGCGGCGTGAATCCCGTGCTTCCCGGGCTGGCCGCGTCCGTGGCTTTGGCCGTACCGTGCACCGCTATGTTGGCGTTCAGCTTGGCCCTGACCTTTGTCGGCAGGCCGAACAGATTGATGAATCCTGTCGAATCCTTGTGCGAGAAGAGTGGACCGGTCGTAAAGCTCGCAAGGCTCGCATCATAAAGCGAATAAGGCGACGTCGTCCCCGCTGACATCATCGATCCCTTGTAAAGCTTGAGCCTGACAGTTCCGCAGACCATCTCCTGTGTCGAGTCGACGAAGGCCTGGAGCGCTGTGCAGAGCGGCGAGAACCATTCGCCTTCGTAGAGAATCTCGGCAAATCGCTGCGCCACGGTCATCTTGAACGAAAGGGTCTTCTTGTCCAGGCAGAGCTGTTCGAGCTTGTCGTGGGCTTCCATGATGATCGTGCCGCCCGGTGTCTCGTACACGCCGCGGGATTTCATGCCGATCACCCTGTTCTCGACCATGTCCACGATACCGATGCCGTTTCTTCCACCGATGACATTCAGCTTTTTCACTATCAAAACCGGATCGAGTCGCTCGCCATTCACGGCAATTGGCTCACCCTTCTCGAATTCAATCGAGACATATTCAGCCTTGTCAGGCGCCTTTTCTGGAGTCGTGCACATTTTCAGCATGCCATCATAATGAGGTTCGTTGGCCGGATCTTCCAGGTCAAGACCCTCGTGGCTGATGTGCCAAAGATTGTCGTCGCGCGAATAGGAATCCGACTTCTTCATTGGCACGGGAATCCCACGCTTCTCGAGGTAGGCAATCTCCTCTTCCCTGCTCTGGATTTCCCAGATCCGCCAGGGAGCGATGACTTCCATATCCGGCGCAAAGGCCTTGATCCCCAGCTCGAAACGCACCTGGTCGTTCCCCTTGCCAGTGCAGCCATGGGCAATCGCCTGCGCACCTTCAGCCAGCGCTACTTCCGCCAATCCTTTTGCAAGGAGCGGGCGAGCAGCCGAAGTTCCCAGAAGGTATTTCTTCTCGTAAGGCGATCCGGCCTTGACCAGAGACATGAGATACTTGCTGACAAACTCGTCCTTCTGGTCGAGCTTGATGAACTTCGAGGCTCCGGAGGCAAGGGCACGCGCTTCGAGCTTGTCCCAATCCGTCTCCTGTCCCACATCCCCACACGCGGCGATCACTTCACAATCATAGTTTTCCTTGAGCCATGGCACGATTACAGTTGTGTCAAGACCACCTGAATATGCAAGAACTATCTTCTTCATGGGGGAATAATAGTATAATTATGCTTATAATGTCAATTATTCTGCATAAATTTGCTTTTTCTTTTTATGAAAAGCTAAACAAGACAGGCGCCCTATTCGACCCCTGACCTGCTTCATCCCTCCAGGTCGGTCCCCTGTTTGTTCCGCTCCTTCTCCGTTAAGTTCCGGATAAAACCCTCGGCAGCTTTCCTGGCCATGTCCTTGCAGCCCAAACCGAAGGCCAGGGCGAGGCCCAAGGCAATGGCAGCGAACATGATGACAAGCAAGGCGCTCATGATCGTTTCCCCCATTCCCAGCTGTTCCAGTGCGATGATTAGCACAATGATGCTGCCCAGGGTCTTTATGGCCTTGCCAATAAGCTCCGGATTTTTCATGGCCGCATTCCTGGCTATTGTTACGAAAAAATTTGAGAGGAAGGTGACGATGATAACCCCGATGATGACGATCAGCCCCGCTGCAAGGAGATGGGGAAAGACTGAAGTCATCGTTTCCTGGATTGAAGATGCTATATTATTGTCAAGCAATGAAATAGTATTGATGAGTGTCACTACCATCAGTATCCAGAATACAAGGATGCCCAGCAGTTCCGAAGGGTTGTGCTTGACCTTGCCTTTTTCAAGAAAGGCGGTCAATCCGATCTTGTTGCAGAGCCTGTCAAACCGCAGCAGCACGAGCAGCTTTGGCAGGAGGAATTTGATCGCTCCCGCGATCGCCCACCCGATCAGGAATGTCAGCAAGGCCGCAAAGAATGGCGGCAAGGCGGACAAGTATGACTCCAATAGCAATTTTGCTTCCTGCATTACTATCCTCCATATCCTGGAAAAGTATTCCTGAGGCTCTGCGCTGCAGGCCTCAGCCCTCAGCCACGAGCCTGTGGATCTGCTCGATAGAAAGTCCTTCGATGCCCAAGCGGCGCACCGTTCTGCCTTTTTCCCTGTAATCCTCGCCTGTCATCAATTCCGCCAGATGGATGACCAGATCAATCGTGGGTGTCTTTATTCCGAGCATTGCGCCGATGGAAGACATGGGAACAAGGCTCATCGGGACATCCTCCCAGATGTATCGGTGATTGATACTGGTCGGAGCCTTGATTCCGACATAGCTGACCGTAGCCTTTATCGCGTGATACAGGTCATCCCCTGAAGAATCATAGGTCAGATAGAGCCACTCCCTGGCCGAGACGCTCCTGATCCCCAATGCATTCGCTATGGCGAGCCGTTCATCGTCGATGCTCTGCAGTAGTATCGCGACGGAAGGCGAAATCCCTTGCAGGTAATACTCGAAGTCGCCGCCCGTGGATTCGATCCACCCTGCATTGAGCAAGGTAAGCGCTGGATGGAACACCGCACCGATATTCTCGAGACTTGTCGCAAGGACATTGCTCCCGGCGGTGAATTGCGGAAAAGCCTGGTTTATGACCCTGAGGACGGATGGAGTGAGGAAAGAAGGAAGCGCGCTCACTGCGACGCTGTTCTTGATCCCATAGATATGACCTTTATGTCTGTTGACCATCCTCGAGGCATAGATGAATGTCTGTGCTTCCACGATGACTGGCCGCGCGGGGCAGTTCATGCTCCGCAGAGCTTCCCTGAACTCGAGAGCGCCTCCAGTTCTGCCGGGATTGAGGATGACAATCTGGCCAGTCTTCAGAAACGGCGCCATGCAACAGGCCAGCGGAAAATGCGCGGTCGCCGGCGTCACGATCATGATGACATCTGCCTCTTCCAGTGCATCCTCCATCGACGAAGTGGCAAGGTCTATCGGGCCGGTACCGCTGACGGCGCCTTCCACCTCGATTCCCTTGAACCATTTCACGGCGGCGAGGTGCTCTTCTGTCCTGTTGTAGAGATGGACGCGAAAGCCTTTCAGGCCGAGGTGCCCCGCCATCGACAGGCCGCCGTTACCGGCGCCGACGACGCACCAGACGAGTCTGTCGCCTTTTTCCGCTGCCTTGTCCACTCTGGCTATCGCTTCAGTCCATACCGAATCATTATCCATGTTTTCTCCTCGTGCGTCCGGGCTACTACACTCCGACCTCTTGCCGCTTCAGATTCTCCGTGATCATGGCTATGCGCTCGCCGATCAAAAGAACTCGGCCGGCACTGTCTACGGCCTTTATGCCGCCGCAAGCCATTTTTGTCTGAATCGAGACTGCGGCCGGGAATTCTTCCCTGCAGGATGTAAGCCATGGAAGCGGAAAGACCCCTGCGACCATCATCCGGTAGAATCCTTCCGGAGAATAAAGGTCCGGAATCAAGCTTTCCAGTGTCGAGACCATCTTCCTTGCATCATCGAGAAGTGCAGATTCCCTGTATTTCAGCTCTTCCCCATTCAGGAAGCCGAACAGGAAACCGCAGGTTTTTGCTTTTCTGTACTGATGAAGCGCATAACGCGCAATCTTAATGCTCTCTATCATTATTGGCGGATCAGCGAGTCTGCATGCCTCGGAATAGCTGACAACATGAATGATCTGCGGGCTGGAAACCGAGTCGGGCTCAATATCATCCATCAGCATGGTGACTGCAGCCAGCTGCGCCTTCGCCTTTGCGGGGTCGGGCGAGAAATAATCCAGCCCTCCCCTTGGCTGCAGGAAGACCTTGAAACTTTCATCTTCCAGCGTCCGTACAAGCCTGGTGAGCGCGCGGGCTTTCGCCAGGTCCTGTATGCCCCAGGTGGTCTTTGGCGTATTCAGCATTGTCTGCAGGATCAGGCTGTGGATGCCGCATTTCTTTGCGGCCTTTGCCGCCACATAGCCTGAAACCACATAGCTGAGATCATCAGACCCACGGAAAGCAAAATGATGCGGTACATTTGGCTCGAAAGCTTTTCCTGTCGAAGCGATATACTTTATCGCAGCGAAATGCTCATGCAGATTCGCAAGGACCCTGTTCGGCCCTCTGCCATCAATCTGACAGAACCACCAGAAAGACAGTGCGTGCCAGGCATTATCGATCGTCTCTTCGTAGAGCCTTGCAAGCGATATGATATTGTTGCTGCCAGCATACGTCCGCACGAGCATAGGCCTGGCAGCCTCCCATACCCCGGCAAATTCGGCTGCGCTGTTGATCGGTACGCCGCCCCCATTGTTTTTTCCCTGCCAGTCTTCTCCAAAATTGGACTGGGTCAGCTGCGAAGTCCCGATTGACAGTACGTCGAGAAACCCGCTCGATGCCAATGTCCTGGTCCAATCCCCGAAAAGCGCAACGGCTTCCTTTCTGTCCGGGAGATAAGGGCCCGCATGAACGCGGATAAGCGGAAGCATGCCCCGTTGCCCGTAATTGCTGATCCGGGCATTGACCGTGTCGCCCCTCTGCCCAAATTGGGGATATGTTGCCGCAGGGGCAGGTTGCTCATCCAGATAGTCACCAGCATTAATGATTTCCCGGCCAAGCTGCATCCGCTCAGTGTCATAGCCCATCCCGCCATAAAGTGATGCTGGCAGCATTTGTACCGAAATGCCGAGCAAGGCAAGCGTCTCTTCGGGAGTCTCATCGCCCTTGAAAAGGCAGCCAACCCGAGGGTAGCGCTCCTGGATCATCGAGCAGGCCTCCGGCAAACCAGCAAAAAGCAGTCCCCTGATTCTGCCGCCATAGGCTGCCAGCATCCTCTGCCTGCAGAGGAAATCATGAAGATGACCGAACTTTTCCGCCGCATCGGCGGGATCGAGTCGGTAGCTGAACCCAAGTATGCTTATCCCCTCGTTTTGCAGCCATGCCGACAAGACCCTTCCGCCTGTTCCGGCAGCCAGAAGTTCAAGGTCCCGGTTGACTTCATCGTCGGCAACAATGGCAGGTATCCGGCATTCAGTCATTAGCTGGGAAAACGAAACGATGCCGAGCGTATGGGCATCGATTGCAGGATGAATCAGTCCGATACGGTCATTTCTTTCTATCTTCATCACGCACTTCAACCTCCTGTCGGAAGTCTGGATGGAGCCTTTCCAGGGCAGCGATGAAAATTCCAGTCAAGTATTGTGATTCCGACAGACCTGCGTTTTCCGAGCATGCCTTGAACCAGTCGTCGGGAATCATGGGTTGCCCATTCACTTCTATGGCCCAGAAACGGTCACCGGCATAAACCATGTCACATCGTGAATAATCCCGGATACCAGCGGACCGGAAAATGCGCGAAGCAAAATCGACGGCCTGGCCGCGAAGGTATGCATCATCGATCCTGATTGCCGCTGTTCGGCGTCCTTCTTTGTCCGCATTGGTGACCACAGGGATGGCCTTTGGTGTTTTCATGACTATTTCGGCAGGCATTATCCGGCGATGCGCATCATTCCCGATGCAGGCGCAGGTGAATTCGCGAAAATCCGGATATATTCCCAGATACTGCTCAATGAGGATATTCGGATATTTGTCCTGGACTTGGCCAATTTTCCTGTGCAGCGAGGCTTCGTCGAAAACAACCGAATCATCGGCGATGCCCCGGGAATTGCCCGAGGCCAAGGGCTTGATTATGCAGGGGAATGGCGGCAATCCGGCACCTGTCAATCCGGGGATCTTATCGAATGACCCGCAGGTAAGAAATTCCGGTGTCAGGATGCCATCTGCAATGAATTTTTCCTTGAGCGCCGACTTGGAAAGCGCCAGCTCGATGACATCGGGAGTAGAACCCACATAGGCAATGTGTCTCTTTTCAAACCAGTCATGAACATTGATTTTCGCCAGATTTTGAGGGACGGCCTCCCCTCTTTTCCAGCTTTTTCCGGGCAGGTGATCAACACAACTCAAGACTAGGCTGGGCTTTGCCATTTCAAGCAACGAAGAAAGCGTCTCGATGGAATCGACGAAATTCCATGACGCCTGGGCCCCTTCGGCCTTCAGGATTTTGCAGAGCCTGTCGAATCGCTCGTAGTCTACGGAACGAATACTTTCGTTTTCAGGTCCATTCGCCACGACAAGCATTCTTTGAGAGCCAAACAATTCCCTGGCTTTCTCCAATTTGTGGACGCCTCCTCGCTTGATTGTTGGGCTTTGCACCTCCTTATGGAATAGTAACACATGGAAAATAGGAATGTCTCGCAATGGGCATGATTATTTTGAGAAACCGGTTCGGCTGTCCTGGTTCGCGGCTTTACCATGATACATGCGCTCGGTATAGTAAAATATGCTGTTTTTCGACAGGTCCGACGGTAAGCGAGTGAAGCAACCGCATCCTATCAATGCGATGATGCCTTACATGTTGAGAGGGAGGAACGCTTCCGCCGTATTTTATGAGAAGGAAATCGATGTCGAGAATGCGCTCCGTTATATCAAGGCGAAAGACTCATCCATCGAACGTTATTCGCTTTTTGCATTGATCATGGCAGCTGCGGTCCGGACTCTGGCGCTTCGTCCGGCACTGAATCGCTTCGTTCATGGCAGGGCCTTGTACCAGCGTAACCACATTGCCTTTTCATTCATCGTCAAGCAGCAGATGTCCGAGGAAGCCCCGGAGGTTAATGCCAAGGTTTTTTTCAAGCCCGGGGACGGTCTTGCCGAAGTGACCAGGAAAGTGAACGAAGCTATCGCCTATGCAAGGGAGCACGGTGAGGGCAAGGGTGAACTGATTGTCCGTTATGTGCATGCAATACCAGGCGGGAAAGCCGTCCTCATGGCTCTATACAGGTTTTTGGACAGGATCAACCTCGCTCCGCCTTCTCTGATAGATACCGATCCTCTTTTCGCATCCTGCTATTTTGCAAACTTGGGTTCAATTGGACTGGACGCACCATTCCATCATCTCTACGAATGGGGAAACGTAAGCATTTTCATAGTCCTTGGGAAGCTGGAGCAGAAAGAAGGGCGCCTTGGGCCTGCCGGACTCAAGCATCACAGCATGTGCATGAAACTGACCATCGATGAAAGAATTTCTGAAGGTCTGTATTTTGCGAGGGCTGCTTCGCTTTTTGCCCGGTTCATAGCCCACCCGGATCTTCTCGAAATGCCGCTGGAAGATGTCCAGGCGAGGCTTATCGGATCGGTCTGATCAGGCTTTTGATCCGCCGCCCGGCGAAGGGCTGGATACAGCGCCCGTGGCTGCTCCCGCGGTGGCCGTTGCCGTATTTTCCTTTGAAACAGATGAGGAACCGGACGACGAATCAGTCAATGCCGCCGAGCTTGTCTTTTTCGAATCGGTGCAATAAAATCCCGACCCTTTGAAGATAACCCCTAATCCGCCGCCGATTTTTCTGCGGACGGCGCTGCCACATTTTGGGCATACCTTCACGGGCTCGTCCGACATGGACTGGAATTTCTCGAAAGTATGGTGGCAAGCACGGCATTCATATTCATACGTAGGCATATCGCAAGACCTCGATCAACATTTAATCGGCAATAAACGTAAAGAAATATATCGAAAAAGGGGGAAAGCGTAAAGTACCGCAGAGATTCGGCAAAAAGAAGGCCACCCTTTCCGGGCAGCCTCTGCATTCTTTTCAAGGAAGCGGCGATGAACCGCGCTACCCCCCTCATTTTATCACGCCAAGCTTCCTCCCGACCACGGTGAAGGCTGCCACAGCCTTGTCGATCTGGTCGAAGTCGTGGGCAGCCGAAATCTGCACGCGAATCCTGGCCTTGCCGCGCGGCACGACTGGGAAGGAGAAGCCGATCACGTAGATGCCCTCGTCTAGGAGCTCGTCGGCCATGACATGGGCCAGCTTCTCGTCATAGAGCATGACGGGGACGATTGGATGCACGCCCGGCCTGATGTCGAAACCAGCGGCCGTCATCTTCTCGCGGAAACGGATCGTATTCGCCTCGAGTTTGTCCCTCAATACCGTCGATGAACTCAGCATGTCGAGCGCCCTCGTGGTTCCACCGACAATGGCAGGCGCGACGGTGTTGGAGAAGAGATAGGGTCTGGCCTTCTGCCGCATGTACTCGACAATTTCCTTGCGCGAGGCAATGACGCCACCAGAAGCGCCACCCAAGGCCTTGCCAAAGGTTGTGGTGATAATGTCCACCCTGCCCTTCACGCCGCAGTATTCCCAGGTGCCGCGGCCGGTCTTGCCCACGAAACCTGTCGCATGGGAATCATCCACCATGACGAGCGCGTTGTATTTTTCCGCCAGATCGCAGATTCCTTTCAGATTGGCAATATCGCCATCCATGGAGAAGACACCATCGGTGGCAATCATCCGGATGCGCGCATCCTTGGCTTCCTTGAGGCAGCGCTCGAGCCCCTTGGCCGTCTTGCCTGTGTCGGGATCAAGTTCCTCTATGTCGCGCATGTCGGCGTGCTTGAAAACCCAGCGTTTTGCCTTGCAGAGTCTCACGCCATCGATGATCGAAGCGTGGTTCAGACTGTCGGTGATGATGGCGCAGTCCTCATCGAGCAGAGGCTCGAAAACTGCCCCGTTTGCGTCAAAACAGGAAGAGAAGAGAATCGCGTCCTCGGTCCCCAGGTATTCGGCGACCTTTCGTTCCAACACCTTGTGCGGAGCCTGTGTCCCACAGATGAAGCGGACGGAGGAAAGTCCATAACCCCATTTATCCATGGCATCGACAGCAGCCTTTCGGATGCTTTCGTCATTGCCCAGGCCAAGATAGTTGTTCGCGCAGAAGTTGAGCACTTCCGCACCGTCGTTCACCCTGATCAAGGCTCCCTGCGGCGAGACGATTATCCTTTCATCCTTGTAGAGGCCTTCATTCCGGATGGCGGCGAGCTTCTGCGCCAGTTCACCCTTGACCGAATCGTACATAAATCCCTCCTTGCATGATTTTACATTGGCTTCGCACCATCAGGTGCGAGAAATGGCGCGCCTGCCGCCCTGCGGCTTGAAGAAGCCCATGCAGCTGCCCACCAGGCCGCCCATGATGTGTGACAGCTGCGAAATGTTGTCTTGTTTTGAAACCGCATCCCAGACCTGGCCGCCGACATAGATGATCATGACCAGAATAAAGGTGAGCGGAATTTCGCCTTTCCGGAAATTGGTTATGGAAGCCAGCACGATCATCATGAAGACGACGCCCGAAGCTCCCAGCAGTACCGTCCCGGGGAAAAGCAGTATGTTGAGCAGTCCTGTGGCAAGCGCCGTGATCAGAATGCTCACGAGAAGAAATGTCGAGCCATAAGTCATCTCGAGAATTGGACCAAGGAGCAGGATCATGGTGAAATTGCCCATATAATGCTGGACCGAAACATGCCCAAGGACGTGCGTGAAAAGGCGCAGGTAATCGCCCAGGACGTTCGGGCGGAATGGTGCCGGAGTGGAAAACCATTGTGCTGTCAGCGAAGGAAAGACCGACAGCGACAAGCCCAGCACGAGGGCCGAAAGAAACGTGAACGTGAGCGTAACCGGTGCGTTGTAACGAATCCTCATTGCAATATCTCCCTTGAAAACGGGGCCGGCGGGAATCAGGGCCGCCAGAGAGCCCCGCGCTTGTTACAGATCGAGCATCAGCGACACGGGGCAATGGTCGGAACCCATCACCTCGCTCTGAATTCCTGCCGATACGACAGCCGGCAGGAATTCTCTGTTCACGCAGTGGTAATCCAGCCGCCATCCGACATTGTTTTGGCGCGCGCTCGGCACCCTGTAGGTCCACCAGGTGTAATGGCCCGGTTCCGGGCACTCGTTGCGGAAGGTATCAATGTAGCCGGCTGCCAGAAATGAGTCCATCCAGGCCCGCTCCTCAGGCAGGTAGCCGGCGTTGCCTTCGTTCTGTTCGGGATGGGCGAGATCGATCGGTTCATGAGCGATATTGTAATCGCCCGCGACGATGACATGGCGCCCACGCGCACGCAGTGAATCACAGAACCGGAGCAGCGCGGAACAGAAGCGCAGCTTGTAGTCGAGCCTTGTTCCAGCCTCCTGGCTGTTCGGGAAATAGGCCGAGACCAGAGTAAAATCGCCGAAATCCGCTATAACCGTCCGGCCCTCGCCGTCGAATTCCCCGATCCCGAGGTTCGAGACCGAAACCGGCTCGCGCTTCGTAAAAATCGCGGTGCCAGAATAGCCTTTCCGCTCGGCGCTCGCCCACAGTGGCAGGTAGGGCTTGCCGTGGCCATCGATCGGGTTCTGCAGCTCGGCCGGCAGCTGCTCGACCTTGGCCTTTATCTCCTGCAGACAGACGAAATCGGCATCTTCCCGGGCTAGCCAGTCGAGCATACCCTTGCCTGCACAGGCTCGGATTCCATTCACGTTCCATGAAAGAAGCTTGATCATCTGACATCCTTCCAGAGCATGCCCTGTCCTTACTTGAGAATTGAATCGATGAGCCCTTTGAGCGCTGGGTCTATGGTAGAGGGATTACCTGCGTTTGCAATATCGATCTGGAAAATGCCATCTTTATACACGATCGGGCCCTGATCTTCGGGGAGAGGCAGCTCTTCATCCTCCGAGGACAGATCCTTCAGGGCATGAAGGTAGGTATTTCCTTTCTTCTGCTGGGACTTATGGAAAACGGACTCGGCACGGTGTTCCTTCCAGGGATCAGCCTCATAGCGCCGGCCACCCAGCGTAAAGCCATAGCCGGGATGTCCATCAGAAAATTTGATTGCCACAAGTTTGAGAATACTTTGATTGCAGCCAAATATCCAGTACTTAAAAGCTTTTTTAGGACTGGGTTTCATGATAGATTTCCCTGTTGAGCGGAGGCCTTCACCGTGAAGAATGCGCGCTTTCATGGAGCGGTCACTTCTGTCGCCATTCTCTTTGGTCTTCTCCTGGCGACGAGCCTCTGTGCAGCGCAGAACATCAGTGGCCTGGATACCCTTACCCACATCCAGACCAGATCCTTCGATATCTATTACCCTGCCGGCTTGGAGGAACCCGCGCTGCGCCTGGCCAGGTTTGCGGATCCGATGCTCGATGAACTGAACAGCTTTTTCGGAATCAAGCTGAATCCCCACAGTTGGGGAAAGGACAGAATTCCAGTCCTGCTGTCGGACCGCAGTCCTTACCTGAATGGTTACTCCATCCCCTATCCCTCCAACCGGATCGTCCTCTATCTGGCAGAAAACAACATGACGAATGAGCTTGCATCGATGGATGATGAACTCTATTATACTTTCTTGCATGAACTTACACATACAGTGACACTGAACATGCGGTCTCCCCTCATGGCCTTGCTGGCCAGGATTTTCGGTGATTTCATCAGTCCCGCGATCTGGATGATGCCCGATGCCGTGCTGGAGGGCACGGCTGTCTGGGTGGAAAGCAATGCCAGCACCGTGACACCAGGCTGCATCCCTGAGAATGACGACGGGAATACTGGACGGCTTCACGATCCTTCCGCCCTGGAACCTGTTTTTTCTGACCTCCGGGGCGGTATGGCAGGTTCGATCTGGAGTGTCTCGGGGCTTGATGACTACCCAGGCGCAGGAAGCATGGCATATCACTACGGAGCCCTGTTCTCGCAGTTTCTTGTCGAGCGCAATGGCCCCGAAACGCTCGCCCGCTTTTGGACCCTGGCTTCGGACGGCAATTTCTCGAAAGGTTATGACGGCACACTGGTAAGCAAAGGCATCGTCGAGGAGCTGACAGGCACCCCAGAAAAAGCGCTGTGGAAAGAATTCATGGCCTGGCTCGCAGAGCAGACTTCTGCGGTATGCGGAAGAAGCGACCCCGAGGTCGAGGTTGCCGGTCGACGGGTCGGGGCATTTGCGGCAAGTGGGGATTCACTCTTCTACGTTGACCTTGAACAAAATGCGGTTTTCAGGCTGTCCATCGCCGATGCGACTTCGGAAAATGGCTGCACCGAAAAGAGCCCCAGCCGCCTGTTTGCCGCCGACAACCTGATAGAAAGGCTCGGCGCATCCAGTGATGGCAGGCAGCTTGTGGTGGACTGGGTGCGTAGTGGTTCGCACGGAGAAATCATCCAGGCCAAGTATCGCTTCGATTTCGAAAGCGGAAGGCTTTCCCTGCAGAAGGACAGAGAACCTAATGTGGAACAATGGTTGCCGGCCATGCAGGAGGGAGCCGGGTTCGAAGGACCAGCGCCAACCGCGTCCGGGGCAAGCGCAGGATCAGTTTGGCTTTACGGGCTGCTGCGCAGGGGCTCGCAGATTGTCCCGGCAAGACAGGATGCAGCAGGGAACTTCGAGTTGCTGCGTGATGCGCCGGCGATAGTCCGCTCGCTTTCTGTCCAGGAGAGCAGCGGACATCAGGAAGGAGACTCCACCATCAGGCTCGCCCTCTCCACAACCCAGGGGGATGGCCTCGCAAGGCTTGCGATCATCCAGAAGTGCAAGGCTCCTGATGGCAAATGGCAGCTTTTCCTGCAGAAGGATCCACCTGAAGGCGGTATCCATGAACCAGTCATAACTACAGACAATATTGTGTTTTACAGAGCCCATCTCCCTGGCGGGGAGAGGCCTCTCCGCTGGATGCGGCTCGACAGCCAGGCCCTTGCCAGGGATTTCGACTGCGTTGATACGGACTGGGTAGAGCTGTCAGAAACTGATGGCGCGGCATTGAAGACTGGCGGGGCTGTTTCAGAAGCAAACGGGGCGGCCACACAAGCAGGCTTCAGGATTGCCTCGCCTGCACTTTTCCCCGCTATGGGCTCCAGCTCCCGCTATCCTTATGCCAATGGTCAGTCCGCGGGAATCCAGATCGAGGGGAGTGACCTGACGGAAAGGGCTGCATGGATTGCTCTCGCTGGATGGAACTACCAGATCTCTGCCCCGGATCTCGCCTTTTCCCTCGGCTTCCAGATCGACAGGCAGTACCTGAATATCTCCCTAGAAGACGGCCCTGCCCTGGATACGCAGACACAATCGGCCCAGCGCCTTTCCAGCCTGACAATCAGGGACAAGTTGACCTGGTCGCTCCTCCCTCTGTGGCGCAGGGCATGGACAGAGTTTCAGGCAGGCATTTCCGGCGTCCAGGAAGACTACAATGCCGGCAAATTCCTTGCGCCAGACTATGCCTATGCAAATATCGGCTCGCGGATCAGCATAGGCTATACGACGATGAGGAACTCCACTTTCGCTCCCTTCGACGAAAAAGGCCTTGCGGTACAGGCAGCTGTCGACTATGAAACCATACCCGGCATCGCTTCTGGCTGGGGAGCCTCAGCAGGGCTTGAGCTTGCGATCCCTGCGCCTGCGCTCAGGTTCTCTGTCGAGGGAACTTGCGCCCTGGGGAGTGGGCTGTCATGCCAGCCGGCAGGCCGTCTTCTCGAGGGCGGCGGGAAAAGTTATGTTTCAAGCCTGCCCCCGGCATATCCTGTTTATCGTGAATACGCAGCCCTGGCCGCAGAATCGCCATGGTACCTCTTCGGCGAGGCGGAAGCCCGCCTCGCCACCTTCGAAGCCGCGCCTTCGCTTAAGCAGATAAGGCTACCATTCCTGCCCGCCCTGTCTTTCCGGCGGGCCTCCCTTTTCGGAGGATTCCGCGCTTCGCTTCTCGAGCTGGACAGCCAGGTCGAGGCCCCTTCATCGGCCTTCCTCCGCCTGAGCACCGATTGCACAATCCTTGCAGGTATGGCATCAATGCTTCATATCGAACCATCCATCGAACTTTCGCTGATCTTCAGACCGGATCTTGCGAAAGTCAGCCATATGATCGATTTTGGCCTGGGAGTGTCGTACTGATGTCAGCAAAACACAGCGCCAGCGTGCCTGCAGGAGAGCGTCTCGCGGTCTCCCTGATCGGAGAACTTAAAGATGCCATCGAGTCGGCCGGAGGCAACGAAATTTTCGCCATTGGGCACCTTGACGCGGCTGGCCTCGTCGACATGATCGATGTTGTCGCCCGTGGAACCTCTGATGCAGTTCCTGCGATTCAGTCCTATTTTGAAAAAGGCTCGGTACTTATCCACAACCATCCATCTGGTCACCTCATGCCATCGGATGCGGACGTCTCGATAGCCGCGGAAGCGGGTAGCTATGGCGTGGGCAGCTACATCGTCAACAATGAAGTAAGCTTGCTCTATATCGTCGCGGAACCTGTGAAACGACATCAGCACAAGCTCCTGGACGAGGAAGGCCTCGCCAGCGTTCTGGAGGCAGGTGGCAAGCTTTCGCAGAAGATGAAATCCTTCGAGCCGCGTCCCTCCCAGATCGCCATGACTCAGGATGTCAGCTCGGTCTTCAACCAGGGTGGGATATTGGCGGCAGAGGCGGGAACTGGCGTCGGGAAATCCTTCGCCTATCTCGTCCCTGCGCTTGCCTGGGCTTTGGGTAATGACGAAAAAGTCGTAATCTCGACGGCGACCATCAATCTGCAGGATCAACTCTTCAGCAAAGACCTTCCTCTTGTTTCCTCGATTTTCCGGAAAAAACCCAAGGCAGTCCTCATAAAGGGGCGGGGAAACTACATCTGCAGACGGCGACTCTCTGAAGTCCTTGAAGAAGAAGGACTCTTCCTCGCAGAAGACAGCCCGATCAGGAAGATCGCTTCCTGGGACGAAAGAGGAGGAAGTGGCGATAGGGCTGACCTGTCTTTCCACGTGGATGATTCAATCTGGAACACGATTTGTTCCGAATCCGACAATTGTCTATCGATCCGCTGTCCGCACAGGGAGTCTTGCCACATAATCAAAGTAAGGAAAGACTGCGCGGATGCACAGATACTCATCGTCAACCATCATTTGCTCTTCGCCGACATTGCATCGCGGAAGCACAGTTCGGGTACGGAACAGACATCGATCCTGCCTGCATACAACGCCCTGGTCGTAGATGAAGCTCATTCGATCGAGTCGAGCGCCACAAGCCTCTTCACCGAGAGCTTTTCGCGATTTGGCCTCTATCGCAAGCTCGCGCGCCTGTCGCGGAAGAAACGGAACAGGGAATATGGACTGTTGCAGAGGCTCAGCCTGATTCAGGAAATCGATGCGAAAATCATCATATCGATCGAAAATCTCGTGAAGGACAGCTTTGCGGCCTTCTCTGACCTGGAAGCCATGGCTATCGGTCTCATCAGGCAGGAAAACAGCCTCTGGATCCGCGAAAAGACCGATGAGGTCGCCACTTCGCTCTGCGAGCCCTTGGGCAAGGTCGAACGAAACCTGCTCTCTATCACGGAAACCCTTACGGCCGCTCTCGCCAGCCTTCCGGAAATGCGAGCGCAGGACGCTGTCGTACTCGAGACACAGATCGCTCTCCGGAGCATCAACGAACTGGCGGATACCATCGCTCAATTCAAGGATTTCGAAACACACAAGGACACGATTTTCTGGATTGAGAAAAGCAGGACCAGCCAGAAGGAAATTTACATCACTTTCAACGAGACGCCGCTGAGCGTGGCAACCTTGCTTGGAGCCAGTCTGTTCGGGAAGATCAGGACGGTAGTCTGCACATCGGCTACTCTCACGGTCAGTGAATCCTTTGACTTCTGGATGAAGCCGATAGGCATAGACCGGCGGCGCGAGGATGTTTCAACGAAAATCTACTCATCTCCCTTCCCCTTTTCGACGAATGCCCTGCTTGCGATAGACCAGACAGCGCCCAATCCGCAGAGAAACAAGGAGCAGTTCAAGGCATATGTCGGCGATGCCGTCATCAGCCTGCTGAAAGCCTCCAGGGGCAGGGCGCTTGTATTGTTCACCAGCTACGAACTGCTGGCCTCTTCATTCGAACAGGCGAAGCCGGTGATGGAATCGATGGGTATCACTTGCCTGCGCCAAGGCATGGATGAGAGGTCGCGCCTCCTGACCATGTTCAAGAATGACATTTCCAGCGTTCTTTTCGCGACGGATTCTTTCTGGGAAGGTATCGATGCGCCCGGAGAGACGCTTTCGATGGTCATCATGACCAAGTTGCCCTTCAGGGTGCCGAGCGATCCGGTTCAGGAGGCGCGCTCGCAGGCCGTCGACGCTGCCGGAGGCAACTCCTTCATGGAAATCAGCGTCCCCGAGGCGATCATCAAGTTCAAGCAGGGCTTCGGAAGGCTCATCCGCCATTCCTTCGACCGCGGCATCGTCGTGACCCTGGACCCCCGTCTCGTGACCGCCCGCTACGGCCAACTTTTCGTGGCCAGCCTCCCACACTGCCGCCTTCTCGCCGACGGCCTGCCGGCCATTGCGAAGGAAGTCGAGCGATTCCTGGACGAGTAGCGAATGGCGGGCTATTCTCGCGACAGATATTATTGCCTTGCCGGTTGGCCAGCCTATATAATGATCTATGTGACAGAACATTCCAGCGGGCTCTTTCTCATGCACAATCCGATCCAGGCCTACGCATGGGGGAGCCGGGATGGGCTCTCAAAGTACGCTGGCATTGTGACCGATTCCTCCAAGCCTGCGGCTGAGTGCTGGATGGGCTCCCACCCGCTGGCGCCCTCAATAGTCCGCAGCATGGATGGCAGGGAATCCCCCCTGGACACGCTCATCCGGCAACAGCCCGATATGGTGCTTGGAAAGGCGATATCCCTGAAATACGGCGAACTGCCATTCCTCTTCAAGGTACTCTCTGCCGCAAAACCGCTTTCAATACAAGTCCATCCCTCGAAGGAAAAGGCA
Organism: Spirochaetaceae bacterium; assembly: GCA_021372425.1. GTDB lineage: Bacteria > Spirochaetota > Spirochaetia > Treponematales > Rectinemataceae > JAFIHQ01. The sequence goes on along the minus strand of JAJFUL010000296.1, from coordinate 29,258 downwards.
GAGGCGGGTTTTGCAAGGGAAAACTCTCTCGGTATACCGCTGGCGTCGCCGGACCGTAATTATAAGGACAAGAATCACAAGCCGGAGATGGCGATCGCTTTGTCGAAATTCACTGCCCTCTGCGGCTTCAGGCCTCCGCAGGAGGCACGTGAACTCATGGGCCCAGCGATATGCGATTTTTTGAAGTTCCCCCATGAGCCAAAGTCTGACGACTTCATTCCGTTTCTAGGTCGGCTTTTGACAATATCCGTTACACAGCGCCAAAGGCTTCAGGAGATGACCGAACAAAGAGCGCGCTTTATACTGCAAAATTGCAGTGCGGAGACAACTGGCTCCGTTGCAGCTGCCAGCGCCGCCCAGTATTGCTATGCCGAATACCCAGGCGATCCGGGGGCGCTCGCGCCCTTCTTCCTCACGCTCGTCACGCTTGCCCCGGGCCAAGGGCTATATGTTCCGGCCGGGGTTCTCCACTCCTATCTCGAAGGCACGATTCTGGAGATCATGGCTGCCTCAGACAACGTCATACGTGGCGGTATGACTTCAAAGAAAATCGATGTCACACAGCTTGTCGATGTCATCGATCCAGGCGCCAGACCGCTTTATAGTATGCCAACGAAAGAAGGGGCGTTATGCGACACAGGAAGAACAGGGGTGACAACATGGCAATCTCCTGCAAGCGAATTCGAGTTATCCATGATTGAGCTGGATGGTTGCGATACCGTCAGCATCGATCGTGAAGGACCCAAAATTCTCCTTTGTACGGAGGGAAGGATTGCGTTCTCCGATATAGCGCACAACGCCGAACCGGCTGGCAGCCTCACTATTCAGGCAGGCCAATCCGTCTTTGTGGCTGACACATGCCGACATCTGCGCGCAAACGGCACAGGGAGACTGTATTGCGCCTCAGTGTCTTCCAGGGAGCGCTCATGACCGTCTGGATCGATGCAGACAGCATGTCGCGCGAAATCCGCGCCATCCTCATCCGTCAGGCGGAGACCATGAAGAACCGCAAAACACAGAGATTCGCACTAAGATTCGTGGCCGCCGTCGCCGTCAAGGATGTTCCTGAAAAATACTTCACGCAGGTTGAACCTGGCGTCGACGCAGCCGATCATTACATCGAGCAGAATGTCTCCCTTGGGGACATAGTCGTGACTCGCGACATCCCCTTTGCCGAGCGCCTTCTGGCAAGGGACATAGCCGCGCTGAACGACCGGGGAGACATATTCAGCAAAGATACGATAGCGCAGCGGCGTTCCCTCAGGGATGCCGCCGTCGAATTGCGTCTTCTGGGCATCGCAGAGGAATCCCCTAAAAGCTCGACACCCCGCAGTCCAGCCGACATAAAGCGCTTTTCGGATGCCCTCGACAAGCTCGTCACCAAAGTATCCAGAGATACACAGCTCAGGTACCAATAGCCAGATCCGCCTGATCATTGTGACCCGGCCCCGGCTTATGGCGCGGCAGAGCCTTGTCCGCCATCGCTGCCTTGCGCCTGAGATGGTGCAGCGGCTGGAGGTTCACCGGCTTGAGGAGCCTCGGCCCCCGCTCCCACGCTCTGTCCCTGCGTTGATGAAGCTTCACTCTGTCCGGCCTGATCCTGGCTCACCGATCCTTCAGCCTGCCCGGCAGCCGGCGCCTCGGCTCCCTCGTCCACATCGGTGCCAGGTTCAACTGCTCCTGGCGGAGTTGGCGGCAGCGGCAACTGCCTGTTCTCGTCGATAGCGTCATCCTTCCTTGTGACAAAGCGCCTCGTCAGGTAGGCATAGCGCTCCCGCAGGATTCCGGATTTTGTCAACGTGTTCGGATTGTATTTTATTGGCGAGGAAAGAAGGGCAATGAGCCGCGCCGCCTGATCCCTGTTCAATCCCCCCACTCCCATTCCGTAATAGTGCCTCGCAGCCGCCTCAATGCCGAAAATCCCTTTCCCCCATTCCGCATAACCGAAATACAGCTCGAGGATCCGGTCCTTGGGCAGGAAAAGCTCCAGCTCGAGCGCCGTAATCACCTCGAAATATTTCCTGACATAGCTTTTTTCCGGAACAAGAAACAGCGTTCTTGCAACCTGCATCGTGAGCGTCGATCCGCCATAAAGCGGCTTCCCCACACGAGCATTGATCTCCTTCGCTCGCTTGAAGGCGGCCATATCGATGCCATGGTGTTCATAGAACTTGCCGTCTTCCACCGATACGAGCATCGACTGTATATAGGGAGGAATCTTCTTGAGCGGAACCGGCATGGGCTTTTCCAGTTTCCACCCATAGCCGAACACCCTGTAGGGCATCAGCACCGTAAAAGGTGGGTCCATGACTTTGTAAACAATAATAAGTGTAGATGTAAAAACAATATAGACAAGATGAACGAGGACGATCACTTTCAGAATGAAAAGCAGCGCCTTCCCAATAACCCGACCAGGATGGTGTCTGCCGTCGCCTTTCGCGGCGGCAGTCCCTTGATCCCCGGGACCGGTTTGAGCCCTGGTTTCAGTTTCCAAACTGCTCATTGCACCGTCAGTATAAGCGAAAGCGCGAACTTCGGTATAGATAGGAACGGCGGACCGTTTCCTGGTGCACGCCTTTCTATCCCTGGTGCGCGCCCTTCTCTCAGACAGCCTGCTTCCCAGCCTCCACGGCCGCGATATTCATCGGTATGAGCGCGTGTTTCTTCTCCGGGAAGAATGATTTGAGCACAGGCTCGAGGTTTTCCAGCCTGATCGCTCCCGTCGCCTTGCTCAGGGCACCCATCATGACCATGTTGGCTATCCGGACATCCCCGATTCTTTCAGCAATTTCGTTGCAGGGAATCCTGATGATCCTGGCATCGGGCCTGTCAGGATCCTTCTTGACGAGACTTGAATTGACCAGGATGAGGCCGCCCTGTCTGCAGACCTCTTCGGCTATCGGAACCGAATCCTGGTTCATGATGACCACCGAATCGGCGCGCGTAACCAAGGGGCTCGCGATCTCCTTCTCGCTCACGATGACGGAAGCCCGTGCGACGCCGCCGCGCTTTTCCGCGCCGTAGAACGGGAAAAAGGTGACCTGGAGACCTTCCTTCATGGCACAGAACACCCACATTTCACCGAGTGAGATGATTCCCTGGCCACCGAAGCCGGCCATATAGGTTTTTTCTGTCATGCTGGTTGCCTCCCTTACCTGACACCGGCCGGTTTTACGGCCGCTGCTGCTGCCGGGTCCGGCTGCAGCGTGTTCTTGATCTCACCCAGAGGGTAGAAGGGGATCATGCTGCTCTCGACCCATTCGACCGACTGCACCGGACTCATCTTCCAGTTGGTCGGGCACTGCGAGAGGATCTCCACCATCGTGAAGCCTTCGCCCCGCATCTGGGCCTCGAAGGCCGTCCTTATGTACTTCTTGGTCTTCTTTACGTTGACCGGATTGTTGACCGCACCGCGAGCGAGGTACTTCGTGCCCTGCAGCGTAGCGAGCAGCTCGCATACCTTGATCGGATAGCCCATGCCGGCGACATCGGGATCGCGGCCATAAGGCGCTGTCGTGGCGTATTGGCCGACGAGCGTCGTCGGAGCCATCTGCCCGCCCGTCATGCCATAGATCGCGTTGTTGACGAAGATCGTGGTGAATTTTTCGCCCCGGTTGGCTGCGTGGATCGTCTCGGCGGTGCCGATTGCGGCAAGATCACCATCACCCTGGTAACAGACCACGAGGTGATCCGGGAGCATCCGCTTGATGCCGGTGGATGCCGCGGGAGTCCTGCCATGCGCCGGCTGGACGGAGTCAAAGTCGAAATAGAGGTCGGCCCATATGGCGCAGCCAACCGGGTTCGTGATGATCGACCTGGCCTGGAGGCCCATCTCGTCGATGACCTCGGCGATCAGGCGATGGATAATGCCGTGTCCGCATCCCGGACAATATTTCGACTGAACCGGCACGAGACTTTTTGGATGACTGTATGCTGCTTCCATGCTGAACTCCTTAGGACCTTTTCCCGAGAATCCTCTCGATCTCAGCGAGGACTTCTTCTTCGCTGGGAACCATGCCGCCGCACCTGCCATAGAAATCGACAGGCGCCCTTCCGTTGACGGCGAGCCGTACATCTTCGACCATCTGGCCCATGCTCATCTCGACCGAAAGGAATCGGCTGCCCTTCCCGGCAAGCCGACCGATCGCGGCATCGGGGAATGGCCAGAGCGTGATGGGGCGGAATAGCCCCACCTTCAGGCCCTTGCGGCGCGCATCCTGCAGAGCGCCGAGGCAGACTCGCGCGGCGGTGCCATAGGCGACCAGTACGAGGTCCGCATCTTCGACCTGCACTTCCTCGTAACGTGTCAATTCCTTCTTTACCTGGCCATAGCGCTCAAAGCGGACTATGTTCTGCTTTTCAAGCTCCTCGGGAACCAGGTTGATGCTGGTGACATGGCGGTTCGGACGGCCGGTTTCGGCCTGATGGCCTACGGCAAATGGCTCAGGCGGCAGGCTGGCCGGATCGATCTCGTCCTTGAAGACGACGCCTTCCATCATCTGGCCGATGAGGCCGTCGGCGAGCACGAGCACGGGGATGCGGTAGCGTTCGGAGATGGAAAATGCCTCGTAAGTGAGGTCGGCGGCTTCCTGGACACTTTTCGGGGCGAGCACGATGGTATGGTAATCACCGTGGCCGCCGCCGCGGGTGGACTGGAAATAGTCGCCTTGGCTGGGAGAGATGCCGCCGAGACCGGGGCCCGAGCGCGCCACGTTGACGATGACGCAGGGCAGGTCCGCGCCACAGAGGTAGGAGATGCCTTCCTGCTTGAGGGAGATGCCCGGGCTCGAAGAGCTGGTCATGGCGCGGGCGCCGGTCGAGGCGGCGCCATAGACCATGTTGATCGCGGCGACTTCACTCTCGGCCTGGATGAAGGTCCGACCTTTGTCGAGCATATGCTTGGCCATGTAGGCGGTCAATTCGTTCTGCGGAGTTATGGGGTAGCCGAAATATGCTTTGCAGCCCGCCCGCACCGCCGCTTCGCCAATCGCCTCATCGCCTTTCATAAGGCGAATTTCTTCGGACATGTCTGTCTCCTTCACAGTTTGTACACGGTGATTGCTACGTCAGGACAAACCTGGTAGCAATTGCCGCAGGCAATGCATTTCTCCGGTTCAGCCACCGAAGACGGATAATAACCCCAGGAATTGGGCGACTTGTCAGCCGCCAGCACCTTCATGGGACAAGCGCGGACACAGAGCAGACAACCCTTGCATCGTTCCCTGTCAATGACAGGCTTCCCTTTGATAGCCATCGAGGCTCTCCTTTTTTTGCATGCCGCTTCAGCAGCTGGGTCTTCCCACAAGGGAAGCAAGCGCTATGGAGGCAAGTTTGGTATCGGCGGTATCCGCGCGACTCGTCAGGACGATCGGCTTTGCCGCGCCCATGACAATTCCCGCGCCCTTGGCCTGTGCCAGGTCGAGCAGGCATTTGTAAAGAATATTTCCAGCTTCGATATCGGGCGTCACGAGAATGTCGGCGTCGCCCGCCACTTCCGAATCGAGATGCTTTATCCGGGCGCTTTCGCTGCTGATCGCATTGTCGAGTGCCAGGGGCCCGTCGATGATGCAGTCCTTGATCTGGCCTCGCCTGTTCATCTGAGTGAGGATCGCAGCGGTGACCGTGCAGGGCATTTTGTCGGCATTGACCTTTTCGACAGCCGCCAGCATGGCGACTTTTGGCATGTCTGTGCCAAGCGCTTTTGCCACCTTGGTGGCGGACTTGATGATATCGATGAAGCCGGCAAGATCCGGCGCAATGTTGATGGCCGCATCCGTCACGACAAGGAGCTTGTGATAGGTCGGCACTTCCATGACTGCCACATGGCTCGCAAGGCAGCCCGAGTTGATGCCTGTTTCCTTGTTCAGGACGGCCTTGAGGAGGATCGAGGTATCGATCAGGCCCTTCATAAGGATGTCGGCACGGCCGGTCTTCACGAGTTGGACTGCGGTCGCCGCGGCGCCATAGCCATCCGCAGCCGGGACAATTTCGAAACCCGAAATATCGACGCCGGCGCCATCTCTGGCCTCGCGCGCCGCCGCGGCGATGGCCGCAGGCTCGCCTACCAGCACAGGCTCCACGATCCCCGCATCATAAGCGTCGCGTACTGCTTCCAATACCGAAGCTTCCTGCGCCGCTGCGACCGCGAGCTTCGCACGGCCTCCCGCTACGGCCCTGTTCACGATTTCCGAGATATATTTCATTTCCTATACTCCAATACCTGCACTTCGCCTGAGAGCGCGCCATAGCCTGCCATGGCCAGCGCCTCCATCTCGCCTTCGCCAGGATAGGCGATCACAGGTGCGATGAATGAGCACATTTCGCTGATTCCATCGACAATATCCTTGCCATAGGCTATGCCACCTGTCAGGAGAATTGCATCAACCCTTCCATGGGCGGCGGCGGCCAATGCACCTATCGCCTTTCCTACCTGGTAGATGAAAGCCTTGTAATACAGCGTCGCCGTCGGGTCGCCCTGATGGTACAGTTTTTCCACGTCGCGCATGTCGTTCGTCCCCATAAAGCTGACCAACCCGCCCTCGCCATTGATCATGCGCTGCACCTGCGCTTCGGTGTACTTGCCAGAAAAGCAGAGTTTCGCCAAGTCGCTCGCCGGCAGGGTCCCTGAGCGCTGCGGGCTGAAAGGCCCCTCCCCGCTCAGCGTCTGGTTAACGTCGACGACTTTTCCGTGGTCGTGGAAGCCGACCGATACGCCACCGCCCATGTGGGCAATGATCAGGCTCAGATCCTCGTATTTGTGGCCATGTTCCCTTGAGTACCTTTTTGCGACTGCTTTCTGGTTTAGCGCGTGGAAAATGGAGATGCGCCTGAAAAGCTTGTGCCCCGAAACGCGCGCAATGTCCGAAAGCTCGTCTACGACGACCGGATCTGCTATGAAGGCTGGAATCCCGAGCCCCGAGGCAATTTCATCAGCAATGAGGCCTCCGAGGTTGGATGCGTGCTCGCCATATTCTGCGGACAGCAGGTCGTCCTTCATCGGCTCATTTACCGCATAGACACCGCCCGGGATCGGATGCAGAAGCCCACCGCGCCCCACCACGGCCACCAGCTGCTTCAGGTCGAAATGCTGCTCTTCCAGCGTCTTCACTATGGTCCTGCACCGGAAGTCGAATTGCGACGCAATATTGTGAAAGGGAGCAAGCTCGGCGGCAGAATGGCTGATCGTCTGTGAGAAAAGACACTTTTCCCCTTCAAAGACGGCCAGCTTCGTCGACGTTGATCCCGGATTTATCACGAGAACAGGCTGAGACATTAAAAGCCCTCCAGATTACCGTACGAATTCAGTATAACATTGATTTGCATAAAGACAAGAGGATTGCACAAAATTTGAAAGAGCATTTCAATAATTGAAACACAACAAAACCTGGCAACATGGCACCTGTCAGCCACGGAGACCCGCCGGTCATCGCTCCATTTATATAATTCATATAGTACAAAAAAAGACCGCCCATTCGGGTGGCCTTTTCACAAAGAAAAAAAGCGACATTCATGACACTCTTGTCTTGTGACGGTTCAGTCTTCTCTTCTTCTTTCTTTTATGTGTCGCTATTTTCTTGAGCTTTCGCTTTCTCCCACAGGGCACGACAGTTCTCCTTCTCTACAATTGATGCGAAATGAGACAACTTCATCGCGCACCATGGACAATACTACACAGTTCTCAAAGAGTCGTCAATATGTGTAAACCCTCGTCAATCGACTTGCATGCATTCCTCGCCAGCAAAACTTCATTATTTCCTGCTCATGTTCTTTTTCCCATTTTTTGTAAAGCGATCTATCACGATATTGACCTCGGCTACGAGGATCCCTGTGAAACGCTCGATATTATCGACTATATATTCCTGGAGCGCGTGCGCATTCGAAGCGAGCCTTGTTCCGTAGGGAACCTCAAGAACGACCGTTATACGATAACCTTGTGTATCATCACGAATTGCCAACCTCTTTACCCGCAACGACGAATCGTATTCGTCAACGCAATGGACGACCATCTGCGAAAGGGCGGCCTCCGAAATCGAGACACGCCCGCGCTTCGCATACTCCGGCCTGACCACCGATTTTTCATAGATTTTAGGAAGGGAGGCACCGGCGCCGAAGCTTTTCTTGAGGAAAACCCTCACGCTGTCATAAAAGATCGAAGGATAATTGCGCTTTATTTCCAGCGCCGGGATGGGTATGACGTGTTTCCCCTCAACCTGGCGCGACTGGAGCGCCTTTTCGATCTCTTCCTTGGTGGCAATATCCTCGATCTTGATAACCTTGAAAGGTTGGGGAAGCTGCAAGCGCTCGCAAATCCGCGATACCATCTTTTCGGATGTGCCGATGATGAGTATCTTGCGGAATTTTTCCTTCTGGAGGGCCTTTGCGATTTCGTCCCTGTGCGCCTTGTCATGGAAGAGTGCGGCTTTCACGGCACCAAGGTAGGTCGCCTCTTTCTTTGCAGACTTGCCGGCTATGAGCTGGTCGCCGCGGATGAGGAGGCCGTCATCGATGATGAGGTCGATGCCGTATTTCTGTGCAACAAGTTTCGCCCTGAAGCTTTTGCCGGTGCCTGACGAGCCTACGAGCGCATAGACCCTCACACCGCGCAAAAACCAGATGATCGAATTAAGAAATCGCATGATTTTCTTCAGACACTATACTTTCCGTATGGCTTGCCGTAAAGATGCCCGGATGCGGGACGCTTCCCGTGCCAGAGAGCATCTGCAGCTCATTCAGCAAATGGAGCGATATCTTCTTGCTCCCGGCCGCAAGGGCGTCAAGCTCCTGCATGCTCCAGAAACGGCGCTCGGTGGGATCGTTGCCCTTAGGAAAGGCTTCCATGCCGAGTACTGTAGCCAGGACAAGCTCCCTCTCTCCCGCCTGAACTTGGGCTGGCTGAGAGAACAATGCATCCAGGCTAAACTGTTCTTCCTGGGGAAGCCTTGCTGCCTGGCTCTCGGCAATCAGGAAAAGCGGCTGTATCGACAACGCCCTGCCAGTCCTTGCCCGGACTGCCGCAGGATCGAGCCCCAGCCTGCCCAAGCCCTGGTCGACCTGCCGGGAAAGCTCGGCAGAGGATCCCGCGATGCCGCGCACCGGCGTATCCCAAAGGGGATTGCCCGCTGCATCCCGATCGACCTTTGCGGCGAATATCCCGCCAGAATCATTCATGATGAGCAGGCTCCACTTCAGAAGCTGGCCTTTCGGAGCGGAATCATCTGGGGTGAGAGTTTTTCTCCTGGCCGACAGCCACTCAAGGAGCAGCCCAAAACCGAACATGATATAGAGCAGGCCTCCGGACACGAAGCGCCATACGGGGGTGCTGGCCTCGAAAGCGGCCCAGACTGTCAGCGCCATATGGATAAAAAAGACGGCGGCCATCAACCTGAGGCTTCTCCGCAAGGATGACATCGCATTGTCATCGAGCGGATAGCCGTTCATGAGCCGGGTCACCCAACTCTTGAGGGTCTTGGCGGGAAGCAGGATGACGACCAGCAGGCCGATCGCGAATACTCCCTCGATAATGGCAGGTTTGAGACGCATGAAAAGCTCGCTGTGGAAGATCAGCGAAATACCGCCCAGCAGCCCAAGCGCGACTGTATCCGCAAGAAGGAACCAGTCTGCCTTCCTGTCCACGATCAGTCTGCAGATGAAACCCAGGGCTCCCAGGCCGGTGCCAACATAGAAGCTTACGCTCTTGCCGAAGAGAAGGTCGGCAATGACGTAGCCGAGCAGTGGCGCCAGGTCAGGCGCAATTCTTTTCAGGAGTTTGAGAAGGTTCACAGGGATAAAAGATACTCATTCCAAGGGCGCCACGCAACAACGTCAGTGGAATATTGGCCGCCGGATCGCTATAATCAGGGTCTAAAGGAGCAACTATTGTCATTAATCCAGCATCCGGGCACCGGTTTCGAAATCGGCGATCCCCAAAAAATACCTTTGACGCAAAAAGAAGCGCCGTCACGGGAATCTGTCCTTGAGTCCGCACAAAGTCTCATCCTTTCGGCCTCGGGCTGGCGGAAGGTCTTTGCCTGGCCCGCCGCCAATGACGCCTATGCGCCCTGGTCGGCCGGAAAGAGCGTTATCAGGGCAGGAGACGCCCATACAAAGGCCCCGGCTGACAATTCCCTCAGTCCCCGCATCTCGCCGGAGGACAGGGTGATCTGCGCCCTCATGGCCAAGACATTCGGGGACTTCATCCTGGAGCGGAAGAATGCGGCGCCGGCACGACAAGGCGCGGTGAAAAGCCAGCCAGGCGGGGCGCAGGGCAAGGAGCCGGACATGCAGCCGGCCATCATCCTCGGCATCGATTCCAGGCCAACAGGACCTGCAATGGCTGATGTTTTCGCCCGTGTCCTGCTCGGCATGGGAATCGAAGTGCATTACTGCTTCATCATAGCTGCGCCCGAAATCATGGCATTCGCGGCCACATCGGGGGCCCTCCCCCCCGATGACGATCGCCATGCCGACGGATTCGTCTACCTATCGGCTAGCCACAACCCTCCCGGCCATAATGGCGTCAAATTCGGCCTCGTCTCGGGCGGCGTTCTGTCTCCAGCCGAGGTAAGCCCGCTCATCACAACGCTGAAGGCGTTCCTGGGCAGGGAGGACTGTGTCAGCCTCGCACTCAGCCTGATCGGCGCTGCAAAACCGCAGCAGCTGACAAAATGCTATATCTCCGTTTCGTCATGGAAGCGCCAGGCTGTTTCCGCGTATACGCTCTTCACGCACGAGGTGATCACCGCCGAGCATGAGCTTGCAGACCAGGCGAAATTCCTCGACACCCTGGCTGCCGAATGCGAAAAGAGGCCCCTTGGCATTGTCGGGGAACTGAACGGCTCGGCGCGAAGCACCTCGATCGACGAGGATTTCCTTGCGGGCCTGGGGATCAAGACCAGTTTCATCAACGATTCGCCGAGGGCTTTCGCCCACAGGATCGTGCCCGAGGGCTCATCCCTATCGCTTTGTGCCTTGAAGCTGCAGGAAGCGCGAAAACTGGACCAGTGCTTCGAGCTGGGCTATGTGCCCGACTGCGATGGCGACAGGGGCAACCTTGTGTACTACGACAGGCGGGCGCAGAAAGCCAGGGCTCTCGAGGCTCAGGAAGTCTTCGCGCTGTCCTGCGTCGCGGAATTGGCTACCCTCGCGCTTTCCGGGCGCGGAAGTGCCCCTGGCGCAAACGGTACCGCAGCCGCGGGCAAGACAGCAATCGTCGTGAACGATGCCACCAGCATGAGGATCGAGCGGATCGCCGCGCAGTTCGGCGCAAGCGTTTTCAGGGCGGAAACGGGGGAAGCGAACGTCGTCAACCTGGCCGAACAGCTGCGCTCCAAAGGCTGGACTGTCCGGATTCTCGGCGAAGGCTCAAATGGCGGCAACATTACTCATCCTGCAAAAGTGCGCGATCCGCTTTCCACGGTTGGCGCCATGATCAAGCTGCTCAGGTTTACCGACAGCACCGGGCAGAACCTCTTCCGCATCTGGCTCGAATCCTGCAGCCAGGAAGAGCCCTATCGCCCCGACTACGACCTGTCGGACATCATCGATACGCTTCCGCTCTGGTCGACCACCAGCGTCTTCGAGGAGCGGGCGGCCTTGCGGGTCAAGGCTGGCGATCATGCAAAATTGAAGACTGCCTATCGCGATATTTTCCTGCGCGAATGGGAGCAGCGGAAAGACGAGCTCCGGAACCGTTTTGGAATCGAGACATGGCGTGCCCTTGCCACCAACGGAAGCCATGAAAAAGAGATTGGCGATGATTTTGCGCTGTCGGGCACAGGGGGGTTGCGTATCGTGTTTTCCGCGGCACGGGGCATCAGGGTACAGGACAAGGCTTTCCTTTGGCTGCGCGGCTCAGGCACCGAGCCTGTGTTCAGGATAATGGCCGATATCGACGGAGGCACGCACAAGGACGAGGCGTACCTGCTGGATTGGCATACGAGGATGGTGAGGGCAGCCGACAGCTGATCGACCGTAGGGCGAGACGGTATGAAGGCAAGCTTCCGGTGCCTTGTGCAAAGAGCTTCCGGAGTGTAGGATGAACCCTCTGCAAGGAGTAAGAATGGGTATCCGCGGTGAATTGTTCTCGACCAAGTTCATGTGTGATGGCAGAACTTATTTTTTCAACGTCAAGCAGAACCGGACCGGTGACGTTTTTCTGAGTATCGTTGAGAGCAAGCCGAGCGAAGGGGAGAGCTTCGACCGCCGTTCCATCGTCGTATTTGGCGAGCACATGGAAGGCTTCCTCAAGTCTTTCCAGTCAGCGCTCAAATTCATGGACAAAACCGGAAACAAGGTTCCTGCCGATGCATCCCTCTACGATCGCGGAGACAATGACGACGGCTATGACCGGCGCACTGCTTCGAGCGAGAGGGGCGGATTCCAGAGAGGCGACTCCTACCCCCGTTCCTCCGAAAGATCTTTCGAACGTTCTTCGGACAAGCCCCCCAAGCCATACAGAAAATATGGCGATTCCAGTTCGTCTGATCACCGCGCCCCCGCAAGAGACCGCCCCGCCTACTCGTCCGATCATCGCCCGCCTGCAGGTGGTCGTCCTGACTACTCGTCCGATCGCCGGAGGCAGGCGAAACCGGCAGTACGCTTCAGTTCAGCCGAAAAACGCCCGGCATCGCGCCAGGCGGATCGCGCTGAAGGCAAGCCCGCCAGAAAGATCATTGTCAGGAAAGCGAAAAAAAGCGAAGACTGAGATAGATTCAATCCACGCAGAACCCTGGCCTCGCCCATTGCGAAAGCCCATTTTCCCTGATGGCCTGCTTGTGCGCCTGCGTCGGATAGCCCTTGTGCCCTGCAAAACCATAGCATGGCTCCACCCTGTCCAACTGGTACATCACGCGGTCGCGGGCTACTTTGGCCATTATTGAAGCTGCCATGATCGCAGGGACCAGCGCATCCCCTTTCACCACAGGATAGACCGCCGGGCAAGACAGGCTCGGAGCCTTGTTTCCATCTACCAGGACGAGACCAGGCTTAGTCCCGAGCGCATCGAACGCTCTCTGCATGGCGAGCAGGCTGGCCTGTAGAATATTGAGCCTTCCAATTTCAGCGCAGGTGGACCAGCCCACTGCCCATGCCACTGCCCTCTCAACAATCATGTCGTAGGCCAGATCTCGTTTACGCGGCGTCAGGGCCTTGGAATCATCCAGCATTTGTAAAGGGAAATCCGCAGGCAAGATGACGGCCGCCGCGCAAACAGGTCCTGCAAGAGGCCCCCTGCCCGCCTCGTCGATGCCGCAGAGCTCTTCGTCAACGAGCAACATGCCCGAAAGATCGACCTCATGCAGAATCCTGCTGCTGCCGGAATTCTCAAGATGAATCATGCAATATTCCTCTCATCAGAAATAAACCGATCGGTACACGCCGATCGCTGAAAAACCCAGCTTTTCGTAGACCCGCCGCGCCGCGCGATTTTCCGGCCTGACATAAAGGATACAATTCCGGCCGCGCGCGCGGATTGCCCCGGACAGGTGCCCGACCATTGCAGTGGCGATTCCCTGGTTGCGGAACTCCGGGCGGACATAAACGCCGCCAATCTGATCGGCTGCCAGACCGCGCGCGTTCGTATTCGCCTTCCCCGCAGGCTTTCCATCCTTGAATGCCAACACAATGTGCTGCTGCTCAAGGAGTGAATTTACTTTCTGGTGCAGGGTCCACCGCGATGAAACCGTGTGCAACTGTAGTTCCTCATCAAGATATTCCTCATGCAACCTGCAAAGCTCACGGAAATCATTCTTGTCTGCATCCCGGACCAGTAGACCATCCTGCCTGATCGTTCCACAGTGCAGCGCCAATTCCTGCGTCGAAAGGAAGCAAGACAGCAAGGCAGCCCCAAGAGGTTCCATCTCCTCTTTCTGTCCACTGTCCAAAACCATGAGCAGAAAATCGCGCTCTTCCAGGGCCTTTGTGGCGACAAAGCCCTGCACGCGGGATATATCGGATTTTTCCCCGTAAAAGCCCTTGATGGGCCGAAAGAGCTGGAGTTTCCAGGCCAGTTCGCCATCATCGGCGCCGTCCCCGGGCAGGATGCAATAGCTGCTTCCCTGCGGTTGCAGCAATGCCATTCCATCTACGAGGGAATTATCCAGACACCCATGATGAACAAGGAGACCGCTGCTCCGGGACCGTCTTCCCGTACCATTGAACCAGACTTGCGCCACCAGCGGCCTGGCCGCTTCAGATCCGGCCACGCAGCGATATTCCTCATGCACAAGAAACTGGGCGAGCTGCTCCATGTCTCCCGTACCTGCAGGATTCCATCCTCCTGACATATCTAAGGCTGGCCAGACATCGAGATTGGCACCCTGCCCTGCCCGCGGAGATCTCCATGAAGCACATCAAGCCCGGCCTGCAAGCAGATTGCGGCGTAATGATATACGGCTACGGTCGCCTTAGACCACGAGGCGCTCTTGACATGCGCGGGTGAAAGCACAGAGACGATCGCCACGTCCAGGCCCTCCTTGTACGCCGCTTCGGCGAACTGCAGTCCAGCCGGATTCGCCACGCAGATGATGGCAGCCTTGCAGCCTGTCAGACTCGCCTTGAACAGCTTGAGCTCGCTTGGCTTAGCCTCGGCATCAGGGTGAAAGGAAAAATTGAAACTGATTGAGTTGGGATATGCTTTGCAGCCCCGCGAAATGAAGGTGTCAAAAGGCCCCGCTATCATGACCTTTCCCTTGGGCCTGAAAGGCAGATTCTTCCTGGATCCAATCACCGATGCGCTGCGCCTGGCCAAGTCATTGAAGAACTTGGTCGCTTCCGGATCCGGAAGAAGCCCTTCCACACTGGAAGGTTGTGGCAGGATTCCCTTCTTGCCCAGGGGACGCAGGTAGCGGAACTTGACTGTCAGCACCGTAGTTGCAGCTGCCTTGACTCTTTCCCTGAATTTCGTATCCGACCTGTATCGGTCAAGGAGGCCGTTCCAGAGCGAGCCGCCAAGTTCCGGTGCCGTGGACAGCAGGAGCATGTCGTTTCCCGCCATGAGGGCCTTGATGCAGGTCTCGAGTATCGTCTGCGACCCGAGGGCCCCAACCATGTAGAGATCATCGGTGATGACCAGGCCCTTGTAGCGTAGCTTCCCGCGCAGATAGCCAGTGATCAGCTTTTCGGAAAGTGATGCCGGGTCCTCATTGCCTGTTACCCTCGGGAAGGCAAGGTGACCGCTCATCATCGCCGGGATTTCCGCCTGCGCCAGGGCAGAAAAAGGCTTCAGTTCGCGCTGCTCGAATGTTTTTGAGTCGATATCGATGACGGGGAGCGTCCCGTGTGAGTCCCGGGAGGTCGCGCCATGGCCGGGATAGTGTTTCGCGGTCGGGATGACGCCCGCGCGGAGAGAGCCCGAGGCGTAGGAATTGCCCAGCCTTGCCACGACTGCCGGATCGTCAGAAAATGCACGGGGACCAATGATGGTGCTGGAAGGATTGGTCGCAAGGTCGATATCGGGCGCAAAATTCATCGTTATGCCCAGTACCCTCAACTCCTTTCCAATCAGGTAGCCTGCCTTGAATGCATCTGATGAAGATCCGGTAGCCCCGATCGCCATGTTGCCGGGCGATTCGGAAGTACGCCCCTTTACATGGCGGATCCATCCGCCTTCCTGGTCCGTGGCCACAAGGGCTGGAATCGAATGAGGGCTTTTCATAGATGTGGATTGCATTTTCTCGATCGCACCCGCGAGGGTCGTCGTATTCTCTGCATTCCACCCGAAAATCTTGATGCCGCCTATGCCATATTTCCCGATCCATCGAAGGAGCCCCTCGGATGGTGTAGTTCCGGCATAGCCGACCATGAGTACCTGAGAGAGGATTTCCTCATCACCCATCATGTCCACATAGCCTTCAGCCAGCGAACGGGCCCTGGATTTCTGGATAAACTCGGGCCAGAGCGAGAATTCCTTTTCATTCCAGAAATCGCGCGATGCCGAAGCAGACGCAGCTCCCTCGAAGCCTGTCAGAAAAAGGGCGCCGGCGCACAACGCGACCTTCGCCAGGCGCCAGCGTCCCTGCTTTCCGCAGACAGACTCAGCGATATGCATTCCCCTGGACCTCATCCAGATACTGTGAAGCTGCATGCGCGGCGATCGCCCCGTCCGCGCAGGCTGTCACGATCTGCCGGAAGGGCGAGACGCGCACGTCTCCCGCGGCAAACAGGCCGGGAACACTGGTCCGCATGTGATCATCGACCAGAATCGATCCGGTCTTGTCTTTGGAGACAAAAGGCACTATGCCCGTCTGAGGGTCCGAGCCGATGAAGACGAAGACTGCGTCCGCGGGCTCTTCATGCGTTTCATTGGTGACAACATTGCGCAGCAGGATCGACTCTACCTTCTTGCCACCCTTTATCTCAACTGCCGTCGTATTGAAAAGTACATGTATATGCGGGTTT
The DNA here is from genome assembly GCA_021372425.1 of Spirochaetaceae bacterium. GTDB lineage: Bacteria > Spirochaetota > Spirochaetia > Treponematales > Rectinemataceae > JAFIHQ01. Next base: position 12,863 of record JAJFUL010000296.1, on the reverse strand, counting down.
GCATTGACCTGCGAAGCCAGGGCTTTCTGTGCCCGGAACCGTTCCTTGCGATGGATCATGATGACCTGGTCCGAGAGCTTGGCGAGATACATGGCCTCATCACAGGCAGAATCCCCTCCGCCGATGACGAAAATCCGTTTCCCCCTGAAAAATGGCCCATCGCAGGTAGCGCAATAAGAAACCCCCTTCCCCGCGAATGCTTCCTCGCCAGGAACCCCGATGTGTCGGTGTTTTGCCCCTGTGGCGACGATTACGGCTCCAGCTTCGATACTTCCCTCGCTCGTATCGATCGCAAAATCACGGTCGCACTTCTTCACTGCCAGTACCGATGCGGAGATGAAACTGGCCCCGAAACGCTCGGCCTGGGTCCGCATCATATCAGCGAGCTGGAAGCCTGACACTGGTTCCAGAATTCCCGGGTAATTTTCAAGCTTATCAATGGCAAGGCTCTGGCCTCCGGCCGAAAACTCTTCTATGACGAGCACGTCGAGATTGGCGCGGGCGGCGTACTGGGCCGCAGCAAGCCCCGCGGGGCCGGCGCCAATAATTACTAATTCATGCTTCTGGTTCATCAGATCACTCTCCCTGTACTTGGTGGGTCATGGGAACACTCAGTTCGATCGTAGTACCCTGCCCGGATGATCGCTTCAAGGAGCCGCCCAGCTGCGCCGCCAGCGCCTCCACTATTTCGCTTCCAAGGCCGGCATTCGGAACACCCTGCCCCTTGTATTGTTCCCCGAAGCCTATGCCGTTGTCACTGACCACCAGCCGGTAACTGCCATCCCGGCAGGAAAAGGAAAGCCGGATCTCGCCTTTCCTTTTGTCGGGGAACGCATGCCTGTAAGCATTCGAGAGCAATTCATTGGCGATCATGGCCATGAAGGAAAGCGTTTCGGCATCGACAATGCAGGCTTCCGCAGTCGTCGAAAGCGAAACAGGGGACCCGACATAACCATAGGTCTGCTCCATCAGTTTGGCGAATCGCAGAAAATAGTCGTGCGCATCGACTCCTTCGATATTCTCTGTCTGGCCAAGCGTCTCATGGATGATCGACATTGATTTTATCTGGGCGATCAATTCCGACAGGATGTCGCGCGTAGCTTCGTCATGGGCCTCCATTTCGCGCAGATGCGCAAGACTTGCCATGACCTGCAGGTTATTCTTTACCCGGTGATGCGTCTCGCGGAGCTGCAGTTCCTTGGCCTTCAGGTTTTCCTCAAGGCTTTTCTGGTAAAGATGGGTCATCGTGTTGTCGTGGATCACACCGAATGTCACCGGTCCGGCATTCGAAAAAACCACGCTGAGCGAGGAACTCACCTCAGGCTCTCCGTAGGCGTTGACGAGGCCATACCGAATCTCGCCTGAGTCATGGTGCAGCATCCGCACCTCGAGATTGCGGGTCATCCGCTCCCCCGAACGCCGTTCGTCGAAAAGCTTGGGCGGAATGGCCGGGAAAGCCGGCTGGGAATGGATTTCTGCCAGTACCGCATCGCGGGAAACGCGCGACCTGTCTTCCTCGAACAGGATCTCCGTGAAATGCCTGCCCAGGAGCTCTTCGGGCTTCCAGCCTAGCTGTTGGATCGCGGAGTTCAGATAGATGAAATGGCCACTTCCATCCAGAATATAGACTATATCGGGAAGCGCACCAAGCAGGTTCTGCAGGCTCGAGGTTTGAGGGCGCTCTTTTTCCATGTTTTTATAGTAATTGCCGCCGCATCGAACCGTCAAGCTCTGCCGGCATGCGCCTGTCTGCATATAGCCGTAATCCTGCCCTGTCGATATAGTATGGCATGCTTTTCAGCTATCACACTCACTGCGATTTCTGCGACGGCAAGGCCAGTGCGCCGGTGATGGCGCAGGCCGCCTTCGACAAAGGCTATTCCTTCCTCGGTTTTTCTTCGCATGCCCCGCTGCCTTTCCCTGCAAAAGGCGCTCTGCCCTGGGCTTCGATGGCAGCCTATGCATCTGCTATCCGTTCACTGCAGGCGGCCTGGGCTCCCCGCGGCATGACCATATTGCTTGGCCTGGAGATTGACAGTCTTGGAGACTCTGCACCAAGCGGCAGTACGGTTACATGGCCTGGCTATCCGGGCTACAGTTCAATTGAACCTGACTTCAGGATTGGCTCGGTTCACTATGTCCAGTTCGACGGATCGGAACGATTCACTGTCGATCAGCCCGCCACGGCCTTTGCACAGAATGTCAGACGCTGCGCCCATGGCGACGCCGACCTAGTCTGGAAGGCCTATTTCCGGAATCTCTGCAGCATGATCGTGCATGGAGGCTTCGATATAATCGGTCATTTCGACCTGGTCAGGAAAAACAACGATGGGGAACGATGGTTCGACGAAAACTCGGCGGCCTACCGATCGGCAGCCTTCCAGGCAGCGGAGCTCGCTGCCGAGAAAGACCTTGTGGTCGAGATCAATGCAGGCGGCCTGCTGCGCGGCAAAACGGAGGCCATCTATCCTTCGCTGACCTTGCTCAAGCAGATGCACGAAAAGAAAATAAGGATAACCTTCGGTGATGATGCCCATGCGCCGCAACACTTGGGACCAGGCCAACGCCTCGCTGCTGACATGGCAAAGGCTGCAGGATACAAGTCAGTCTGGTTTCTGGATGGGAACCTTCAGTGGCAGGAATTAGGAATTGAAGGGGCAGGAGTCGCGGGCGTGGCGCCCTGCCCCTTGAAAATCAAGCTTGACTAGCGGTTTCTTCTTTCCTCGCTTTTCTGGCAATCGATGCAAAGCACGGCATAAGGGATGGCCGCCAGGCGCTCCTGCGGAATCTTTTTGCCGCACGACATGCAGAGCCCATAACGCCCCTGGTTGATCCTCGTAAGGGCGGCATCTATGGCTTTCAGTCGCTTTATATCCTGAGACCCGAGGGCCTCGATCATTTTCCTGTCGATATCATCGGAGGCCACATCGGCCACGTCTTTAGGATCCATTTCAGCGACTATTGCCCGGAACTCCTCATTCGTGGAGGCGAGACCCTCAAGAATCTCCCGCTTTTGCGAAATGAGCAGGCTCTTCATCTGATCAGTAAAGGTTGTGTCCATTCGTCTCCCCCGAAGCGGCATCTCTCAACGCCGGTTCATTTTATTGGATGCGCACATTGCATCATAAATGCCAAAATGTCAAGTCTTGTCCTCCTCAGGCAGGGCTTGCGTGTTGACAATTATCCCGGCGTTTCATACTATTTCATCTGGTGTCTGGGCGCAAGTGCTCTTGCAATAATCCCATAACACATGTAACAGAAGGAGTTGCCGTGGCTAAAGAAGAAGCCATTGAAGTCGAAGGAATCGTGCGCGAAGCGCTTCCCAACACTATGTTCAGAGTCGAATTGCAGAATGGGCACATCATTCTCGCCCATCTGTCAGGAAAAATGAGAAAACATTATATCCGCATCGTCCCAGGCGACAAAGTCCGAGTTGGCCTTTCACCCTACGACCTCTCCCGCGGCAGGATCATCTACCGCGAAAAATAGTCTTTCTTCCGCAGAATCACCCATGTAGCTCCACGACCGCCGTGCTGGCGGTCTTCGAAGCCAAATCCAGCAGCAAGAGCGCTGTTTTCCAGCGTCTTCTTTACCAGGTCCGCCATGATCCCCTCATTGGCCGAATGATTTCCCTTGCCATGGATCACGAGGACTTTTTCCAGACCTTGCCGGGAAGCTGTCGTCAGGAACCTGTCCAGGTCTGCTTCGGCTTCAGTGGCAGTCTTTCCATGAAGGTCCAGGACTGCCTGGGGAGCCATCCGGTGCAGCCGCTCGGAGTTCCTTATCCTCGCTTGTCTGTCGTCATACGGTGAGGCATCGCTTTCATCCTTGTCTTCAGTCCCGTGGAGGGCGAGCCAGTGGCTGAGGTAGTCGTCAGCGCTGGGCTTCCTGGGCTCCGTCCGAGACTGGATTTTGGCCTGGGGCGGAGGCCCTGCCGCTTGCCCGGAGGCTGCAGTCTGCGGCTTCTTCGGCTTGCTGCCACGCTTTTGTTCCTGCTGCTCGCGCTTCTGGTAATCGTCCCAATCATCAAGTACCTTCCCAAAATCCATATCGGCCCCGGCTTTCCCGTTTCAAGGTTGAATTCGATGATGGAAGAATACTGAAAGCTCAAGTCAGGGTCAAACCGGACAGAGCGCGGTAACCCGGACAGAATCATGGCCGCTTTGGAGACGATGAGGAGTCCCCTTTGCCCTGGGTTGATGATTTTGACAACTTCTTCCATACTGTGTGCAATGAGGTCGCCATGATACACGCCCGTCGATATACGCCTACGATCCAGCCCGCTCTGATCTGGTTAATCAGGCAGACTTATGGCAGGTGGCTGCAGAAGGCGTACAATACAAGCGCGCAAGGCCTGGAGCTTTTCAAGCGGATAAAGCCTCCTTTCATCCTGGTTGGCAATCATTCCACGATCCTCGATCCCTTCATTGCGAACACCTACATCCCGCATAACGTGAACTGGATTGCAAGCGACGGCAATATGAGGAACAAGGTTATGCGATTCATCATGATAAAGCTTGCCGGCTGCATCCCCAAGTCGAAGGCCATTCCCGACATAGAAACCGTTAGCTGGATATTCGAGATAATCAAGAAGAAGAAAGGCGTGGTGGGAATCTATCCCGAAGGCTACTCATCCTGGAATGGCTCTTCCGTAAAGTCCTTCGGTTCCACGGCCAAGCTACTGAAAACCCTCAAGGTTCCGGTCGTCTGCATTCTGACCAAGGGTGCTTACATGACCAAGCCACGCTGGGCCCATACCAGGCGCAGAGGCAAGGTCGAAATGGGCTTCACCGAGCTCTTCGCACCTGAGACACTCAAGACCATGAAAGTCGATGAGATAGACGCAAGGCTGAATGAAGCGCTGTACCACGAAGACCCAGCCTGGGTGATGCAAAAAGGCTATGTCTACGAGCATCGGCGCCTGGCGGAATATCTCGAACTTGTGCTGTACGCCTGCCCTTCCTGCGGATCGCTGCAAAGCCTCCACAGCGAAAAAAGACTCATCAAGTGCAGGGAGTGCGGCTTTATCGCGGAATACAAGGCCGATGGCAGCTTCGCCATTGCGGACAGGGGGATAATGCCGCATCCGCTTTATGAAGAGCCGGGCAAGGAACCCTGCGGTACAGGCAATTTCTTCCCCTCGATCAAGGAATGGGATTTATGGCAGGAAGCCCATCTGGCAAAGCTACTGGATACCGTCTACTGTCAGGACCCGGGCAAGGCGATTTTTGGGGACGACAATGTCCAGCTACTGAAGGGCAAGCGCATGGATACGATGAAGAAGCTGGGGCGGGGAAGCATCATGCTCACCTACGAAGGGCTCATCTTCAAGCCGCGCCGGGACGAGAAGCCCCGCCGCGCCGGGAATATCCAGTTTCCGATCGAGGATATTGATGCACCAGGCGTGCTGAAATGGAACCATTTCGAGTTCTATGAAGGCAATACCGTCTACAGGATCAAATTCGCCAACAGGGATGCCTCTGGCAAAAAATACGCGACCGCGGTTGACCTATTGCTCAAGGCGCATGCCCCCAAGACATAAAAAGCCCCCGCTGCAGGCCAAAGCCCCGGACCCCGACCACTCAGGCTCCCGACAGCGCTCAGTCCTTGTACCAGAGCTGTCCCGGCTTAGCGAAGCTTTTCTTTTTGGCAAGGACACAATAGGCGACCACCACATAGACGAGATATGCCGCGCACACAGCAATCATCATCCAGAAATATGACATATCCCCTGTAACGAATGCCTTTGCCGGCAGGTTGATGGAAAGTATGAAAGGTATGGCAATTACGAAGGTGAGGCCTGCCGACAGCATGTAATCGGATGATACCCTCGACTTGAATTCGGGATCCATGACTCTCAGCAAGGCCAGTCCAGTCGAAAGCGTGCCCGTAGAAACGCCATACAGCATCAGCATCCGTTCAAACTGGCAATCGTTGAACATGCGCGAACTCATCCATGGAACCGTGATGGTGATCATGATCCCGCCCACGACCGAGATGATGATGATCGGCAGCCAGTACTGACCGACAAACACGAGCGAAATCGCGCCCAGTGCGCCGGCAACCATGTAGTCCACCGAGAAGCCGGAAATCCTCGTCAATGTGGCATCGTCGACCATGTGGCCGATGCGATACTTGTCGATCAGCTTCCTGGTCGCCGTGGCAAGCACCGACGAGAAAATGAAGTTGATGCCCCAGAGGTTGGTAGCCAACTCCTGGCCCATAGTGCCGACAAATCCGAGCAGGAACGTGATTCCCTTGAGTAGGAGGAAAGATACAAGATAAACGGCGAAGACCAGCGCCAGATGAAAGCTGAATGAATCGATGGCTTCCGTGTCGGTCGTGAGGTGCCCTGCGGTTGGCTTTTCCTTGTCTTTGGAGATGGTGCCGCGCAGCATATCCTTGTCGTTCATCATCTTCATGGCTTCCTCGCTCACCCAGCCCTTCTTTCTCCCCCTGTTTATGAGGAACACGCCGCCAAAGCAGGCCCAAAGGTAACCGAGTGCCGCGAAGGTGAGCCCGACCGAAGCGCCGCCCTCAAAGCCCATGCTTTCCCAGCCTTTGCCTATCGCATATGCCTGTCCGGGCCCCAGGGCAAAGCCAAGCGGGAGATGGAGGCCAAAAGCCGGATGCAGCTTCGGGAAGAACAGAAAGCACATGAGAAGTCCAAGCAAGGCTTGCGTAGCATAGCCCATGAGGATTCCCGTGGACATGCCCATGACTCCGCCGCGCTTGTGTCCTTTTTCCTTGGGGGGTGAAGACCGGAGCGACATGGAAATGAAAGAGACGTTGAGGAGATGGTAGACCATGTCTCCCAGGGAATTTGTTGTGACGCCCAGGGCAGGCAGGAGGTAATTGTAGACAGGAAGAAGGATGAAACCCGCCGTCAGGGCATTGGGAATCAGGTATTTCTGGAAGAAGTGGACTTTCGACCGGATAAAGGTAGCCAGCAGCAATGCCGCCGAAATCAGGCCCAGATCAATTATGAATCCCCAGGAAAACTCCATTGTTTCACCTCTCGACCTCACATCCTAAAGGCAAAAATCCCATCACGCAAGTAGGGGCAAGAAAGGTCCCGTCCTATTGGATTTGTTCCTGGCAAGGGAAGTGTGTCCGCGCCTGTTCGACGGCTTTGTCGATGAGATAGCGCGCAACGCTGCCAGGAGGGGGAATATCGGGCAACGCGTCCAGACGGAACCATCCCAGTGCGCCGATTTCCTTCCCGTCCGGACGAGCTTCGCCCGATTTCCAGTCAGCCTCGAAGGCAACCATCAGCGAGTCAGGAAAAGGCCAGGGTTGCGAACGTACATAGCGCGGTTCGCCAATCTCGATGCCGGCCTCTTCCATCACCTCGCGCCGGACCGTCTGCTCGAAGGTCTCGCCCGCTTCGACGAAACCGGCGACAAGGCCATAGCGTCCTTCGGGGAACGAAACGTTGTGCGCAAGAAGGATACTGTCGTCTCTATGGATGAGAACGATAATCGCCGGAGAAATCCTGGGAAAGAAAACGCGTCCACAGCGATTGCAGACTCTGGCGTTGGTATAATCTGCAGAGCCATCCTCGAGCGCTGCCCCGCAGCTTGCACAATAGTTCGAAACGAGAGACCAATTGGCGTACGCGAGCGCTGTCAGAACCAAGGCTCCCTGCCCTGCATCGAGGCTGCCCAGCAGCTGTCGCACTTTCACCCGTGATGCGCCGCCAGCGAGGTCGAGCTGGCTTTCATCGAGCGCCGATACACAGAATTTTTCGTCTTCGAACTGGAAACAGGTCTGGTGGTACGTATGCCCGTGGGCTTCAAAAGGAAAGACATCCCACGTCAGCGAAGCGTTGTCAGCAGATGAAGCGGGCAGAATGATGTCGCCATTACAGAATATGAGATGTCGCATCGGGTTTATCGGTGCAGGACCGTCTCCTCGATGATCCTGATCTGCGAGCGGTAGAGCCCCGTTATGTTTGTGCCGTAATCGGCCACGAGCCTCAGCATGTCGCGCGGATGTTCGTCCTCGTCCACGCCGTTGATGCGATCGCCTGCATCACCCAGGCCCGGCATGATATAAGCGCTCTCGTTGAGCGCAGGGTCCATCCAGAGCGTGTATATCGTGACATTCTCGATGGCCCGCACAACGCGGAGGCTGCCCTTCAGCGCGGAAATCACGTTGAAGAATTTTATGGACCTGGGCTTTATGCCCTTGCTCTGGAGGAATTTCACGATTGTGACAAGCGAGCCGCCTGTCGCGTTCATCGGGTCAGCAAAGAGAAGATCCTTGCCATTCAGCTCCTCGATATTGAAATAGGAACGATCGAGATCGAGGATATATTCCATCGTATCTTCGCTCTTCGTGTCATCCCGCTTGATCTTGAAAAGCGCAAAGGGCGTGAGATAGCCTGAGGAGGAATACTCCTGGATTTCCTTCGAAATGATCATCGAAGGCAGGAGTGCGCCCCGGAGCATGACGCACATCACGGAATTGCTGAGCTGTTCGTCGAGGTTGGGGATCTTGTGGACGGCATAATTCTGCACAGGAATGGTGACGGGAGTCTTGACGATGAGGTAGTTCTTCTGTGAAGTGCGTGCACCGTACGCGAGATTGAACAGCATTTCGAAGGCGCGCTGAATGTAGTAGACAAATTCGTTTCGCCCCGTTTTGATGTCGCGAAGTTTCGCGATGAGACGGGAGGCCTCGCCGTGGTTCTCCTGGGGGCTCACGAAGGAATAGACCTGGATACGGGGCTCCTTCCTGCAGATTTCCTGCATGAGGTTTCCCATCGTATTGTACAGGTCTATCAGCCTTGTCTCTTCCTTCCTGGTTTCCTGCTTCGACTTGCCCGTATTGAGGATGTTGAAGGAGACCATCGCCTGGCGATAAAGCCCATCCATCCGTGCAATATTGCCAGTGTCCTCTTCAGTCAGGTAACCATCCAGGTCCTGCGCCTTCAAGATGACCTTGTTCATCAAAGCTCCACTATTTCGCCCATGACGCCAGAGGCGATCCCCACGGCGTTTCCTTCATCGAAATCGATGTGGCATTCCAGCGCGTAATTGTTGGCGACGCGGCAGACTACATTGAGGAATATCGCGGCCCTTTCCGTGCCGACCTTGAGGCTGACAATCTGCTTGTCCACGACGCCGAAGCGCACCGCTTCATCCGGATGAAAGTGGATGTGGCGCTTCGCAATGATGAGGCCGCGGTCTTTTTTGATCGAGCCGGCAGGCCCTATCACCTCGAAGGGGAAAGTGCCTGCGAGATCGCCGGACTCGCGGACTGGGCACCCTGGCACGCCGAGCTTGAAAACGTCGCTGGCCAGAATCTCGCACTGGGTCTCTTTCCGCTCCGGCCCCAGGATGCGGACACCATCGATGGAGCCTTTCGGTCCCCTGATGGTGACGGTTTCGGCCGTAGCGAATTGCCCCGGCTGGATCAGGTCCTTGGTTTTGGTAAGAGGGTGGTCTTTTCCGAAAAGGACCGCCAGGTCTTCTTTTGTCACATGGATATGTCTATTCGAAAGATTGACGACAACGCGTGCCTCGGACATATGGTTACTCTCCTGGCGGAAATGCTTATTAAGGTTCCACCGCCTTGCTCAGGGTAATCATGCTCAGAAATATGGTCAAGCCCTAAGCCATGTTCAGACTCCTGTATGCTTCATCGCTTGTTCCACAGTCCATCCACCATGCACAAGACCATTCATGGCTTCGACCATGGCCACAGTGCGCCCCTGCGCCCAAATATTGCGGCCAATGGCTATACCTGCACCGCCGGCCTGGATAGACCAGTAGACGTCCTCGAACAAGCTCTTTAGGCTATCGTTTTTCTCTCCGCCAAGGATGACGATGGGAACGGGACAACCTTCCACCACTTTATGAAAGGAATCCGGATCGCCCGTGTAATAAGTCTTGACGATATCCGCTCCAATTTCCTGGGCTGCGCGTGCAGCAAGCCTTATGTTCTCGGGATCATTTGCCTTTTTGCCTTCCATCTTGGCCATAGCTTCAAGCATGACTGGCATTCCAAGGGCTTCGCATTCTCCAATGGCAAGCGAGGCTTGCCTGATGAAAGCGCCTTCGCGCTTGTGGCCAAACTTGACAGTCATGGCAACAGCGTCGGAGCCGTAGGCTGCCGAAGTCTGCGGCTCACATATGAGTTCTTCCTCGAACCCCCCGCCCAGAACCGTAAAGCCTCCGGTAATCCTGAGAATTATCGCTACAGTCCTGTCCCATTCCCCGATAGAAGCGCGGATGAGCCCCCGCGTGGCAAGAATTGCATCGGCGCCGGCCGAAACGCAATCCCGCACAACTTCGGCAGGATGCACGATACCCGCCACTGGGCCTGCAATTCCGCCGTGATCAATCGCCACGACAACGGTACGCCCGTCGGACTTCCTGAAAATTCTGTTCATACGGATATTCTTGCCATACATAGCTATTTCTCCTTCATCTCCGAGAGTCCCTGAAATACAGGCTTAAGAGCCTGATAGCTTTCGCGATAAAGCCCAAACATCTCATCGTATAGGTTCCGCAGGGAAAGGTCTGGCTCGTGGATGCACTCCATGACGACGAGATTCTCAGCCGCGGAGGCGACATCGGAATAATCGCCGAGGGCCGTCAACGCAAGGCACAGGTCTCCGAGAAGCTCAGCATTCGGAAAGCGCGGAACAAGGAGCGGACAACCTGTAATATCAGCTTTTATCTGGTTCCATACAGGGTTTCTGCCCGGGTTGCCTGTCACGCGCAATTCGGTAACCTCGGCGCCCAAAGATTTCATGGTCGCCATGACATCACGCATTGCAAAACCGGTTGATTCCACAACAGCGCGCGCCATCTGAGCATGGCCATGGTTGAGAGTGAGCCCGACAAAAGCTCCGCGCGCGTTGGCATCCCAAAGAGGAGCACGTTCTCCTGACAGGTACGGAAGGAAAATAAGATGATCGGCCCCTGGATCGACCTGACAGAGTTCCTCGAAAAAGCCTTCGTAATCTTCATCCTTTTCGCCAGAAGCCTCCCTGAACCAGGACACCGCCTTGCCAGACGTAGAAATAGCGCCGGAAATGTTGAGATTAGGCTCGATTACATGGGGCATGACGAGAAGCCGTGAGTCATCGGGGAAATTGCCCGCGTGGCAGAGATTGATTCCTTCGGATGTGCCCGCTCTGTCACAGGCGCGTCCAGGCTTGGTTGTGGCCGTACCTATGAGTGAAACGACAAAGTCGGGCCCTCCCGAGATGACCGGAATGCCTTTGGGCAGGTTAAAAACCCTGGCTGCACCCTGCGTTACGGCGCCGACTACCCTGCCCAGGCGAATGAAAGGCGGGAACTTGCTTTCATCAAGCCCTAGGGCCATGATCGAAGCAGAATCCCAAATTATGGATTGGAAACCTTCGGCGGGCAGGAAGCTGTACCATTCTCCGGTAAGGCAGGCGCAGAGATATTCGGGACAAGACGAAAAATGTGCCGTGCGTTCGTAGATTTCGGGACGATGTCGCTTGAACCAGAGCGCTTTAGGCAGATTATAGGTGGGATCAAGAAAACGGCCTGCGATCTTTCCGGCCATGTCCGCTTCCTCGATTGCCCGCCGATCCATCCAGGTTATGGCAGGTGCCAGCGGAATGCCAGCGGCGTTTACCGGCAGGAGTGTCGGTCCGTTGCCTGAAATGACAACGCACTCGATAGCCTCGCCTCCTCCGGCCGCCACGAGGGCCGGAACGAGAGAACGCAGTCCTTCAGTCCAGGATTCAGCCCTTAGCTCATGTTCAATAGGGTCTCTAGATACCAGTGCTTCCACGGGCCTCGAATCTATGGCTTTGCAATGAGCATCCCGGTCGAATAGAGCAGCCTTTATTGAGCTGGTGCCAACGTCAATGCTTAGTATCATAGGGCCTCATGCTCCAGGAGAACCCGGAAGGCATGCTTTGAAAGCGCTGTCCGAAAGCCTTCATCGATGGTCGAAAAAGAAGTCGTCGCACTGATAAGAGGCTTTACATCAACCTTGCCGAAAGAAAGCATCCTGACGGCCTGAAGAAAATCTTCTTCCAGCCGGCCTTCCGCGCCAGTGATGAGGAGTTCATTGCGATGGATGGCGTTCGCATCCACGGGAATCATCATCTTCTCTTCATAGGCAGTATAGATATTGAGCCGGGCCGCCTTTGCCAGTGAATCGATAGCGCTTGAAAATGCTGCCGGCGCGGGGCTTGTCACTACACAGCTGGAATAGCCCAAACCGCCAGTGATCTCCCTGGCAAAGGCGGGAACGTCCGTCACCGTCGGGTCAATAACAAAGTCCGCGCCAAGGCCGCGGGCAGTGTCCCGGCGCGCTGGATCCGGATCGCTCACGGTCGTCCTCAAGCCCATACATTGAGCGACAAGAAGATGTAGCATTCCCATGACCCCGGCACCAACGATGAGCAAATCCTCGGTCATTGCCACCTTGAGACGCTTTAACGAGTGGATGCAGCAGGCCAGAGGTTCGGCAAAAGCCGCCTCATGATAGGAAAGGCTTTCAGGCAGAGGATGCACCTGCGATGGGCGCACGACGATATATTCTGCAAAACCGCCCAGGGCGCGCTGGCCTTTCTTGAAACGGTTGGCGCACAGATTGGATTTTCCGATACGACAGTAATAGCATTCTCCACATCGCAGCACCAGATCGAGTGCGACTTTCCCTCCCAAACGGAAGTCACCGACGACTTTTGGCCCAACGGTGACAATTTCACCGGCAGCTTCGTGTCCCGGAATGAGAGGGAGCGGCATCTTCATGGCACCCGTATAAAGGCGCTGCTCCAGCGTACAGATACCGCAAGCCTTGAGCTTTATGAGTAGTTCATCATCGGAAGGGACCGGATCCTGCAATTCCTGTATTTCAAATTT
>JAJFUL010000277.1 GCA_021372425.1 Spirochaetaceae bacterium | reverse complement strand
GTGCACTATCTTGGCCGGGTAACAGAAAAAAGGCCGGTTCGCGTTCAGCGGACCGGCCTTACTGGTTGAAAAGATAGTACCTGCCGGCATGGCAGGCACGTTGTGGAACAGTGGCTAGAGTTTCATCATGATGCCGAGCGTTGAAATTGATGCCCCGCCCCAGCCGCCGAAATGATAGCAGTAATAGCTGTCAAGATTTACGGCCGTCTTGGGATTGATGTAATAGCTGACACCACCGCCAGATGCGAGCCCTATGCCAAAGCCGCCGCCAAAGATGGCGCTTGGGCCGAGATCAATATAGAAGTCCAGGTTCTGAACGGCTTTCGGCAATTCCGGGAAGGCGTTCAGTCCGAGATGGGCGGTGCCCATGGCTGCCACGTTGACGGAAAAGTGGGGCCAGAAATACACGCCAACCTTGCCTGCACCGCCAAAAGTGATGGGAACGGTGTCAGCGATGGTCAGCTTGTAGAACGTGTATTCGCCAGTACCTGCGACGCCCAGATTGCCCCAGTTGGTAGAAATACCGCCGCCGACAGTGGTTGAGCCGACATCAGCATGGGTGCCCTGCGCAAAGGAAAATGCTGTTACGGCGCACAGAAGGACCGCGACGAGCAATGTTTTTTTCATACTTACTCCTCCTCCATATAGAATAAAACATAATATTTAATAAAACAACTCCCTGACATGAATCTAGGTCGTAGGTCATGAAGAGTCTGTGCGGTAGCACACATAGGCATTACTGATTTGGCAACAGAAAAGCTGTAGAACTATGCTGTACTAATGGTATCGGCGATCACGAACAAGGGGCATGTTCACTTGAATGATCGTTGGTTGTTGCCATGTCAGTAAATTGCCGTGTCAGTAAAAAATGACACAATCGCCTATACGTGGCTTGCCTTATGAAGCGAACCAACAATAGAATCATTGTATGACAGGCCTCAATTTTATGCAAATAAAATATTTCGGGCGAAACGGAATCTTCGACCAGACCTGGGGACTGTGGAAACAGGAGGGGTTGTGAAAATCATCATCGCCGGGAATGGCGCCGCGGGAATTGCTGCCGCAGAGGCGATCAGGGAAAATGATCAGGCATGCGAACTTTCCATTTTCTCGAATGAGCCTGGCCCTCATTACTCACGGCCGCGTGTCATCGAGTACCTTGGCGGCAAGGTGGCGCCAGATAAGATCGCCATCAAATCGCCTGAATATTATCGCAAAAACAATATTTCCCTTCATTCGCCTGCCGATATCGTTTCGATCGACACTGAAGCCAGGAGGATCAGCCTGAGCGACAGCCAATCCGCCGGTTTCGATACGCTGATCATCGCCATGGGGGCGAACTCCTTCCTGCCTCCGGTTGAAGGCAGCAAGCTCGAAGGCATCTTTACGCTGCGGACAATAGCCGACGCCTCTGCCATCATTGACTACAGCAGGGACAAGAAGAAGGCTCTCGTCATCGGCGCGGGATTGCTCGGCCTCGAGACTGCTTCAAATCTCAGCCACCGCGGGCTCGAAACCAGCGTTGTCGAGGTTGCCGAGCGTCTACTGCCGCGCCAGCTCGACTCCGATGCCGCGCAGATCCTCCAGGGCAGGCTCGAATCGCAGGGACTGCGGTTCCTGCTTTCCCGCCAGACTACAAAGATAGAAAGAAAGGGCGGCGGGCTCCTGGTCAGCTTCGTGGATGGCTCTTCGGTCCAGACCGACATCGTTCTTTTTTCCGCTGGAGTCAGGAGCAACCTGGCCGTCGCGCAAAAGGCGGGAATCCTCTGCGAGAAAGGTGTCTGCATCGATGGGCACATGCGGACTTCTGTGCCCTTCATTTACGCCGCGGGCGATGTCGCCCAGTTCAACGGGACGGTATATGGTCTGTGGCCGATCGCAAGGGAACAGGGGAAGCTTGCTGGACTGAATGCGATCGGCGTGGAAACCGAGTACAAGGGGAGCGTCCTTTCGACCAAGCTCAAGGTTACAGGCATCGATGTCGCCTCGGTGGGGGCGATCGATAGCGGCCAGGGCACCGAAGCCCGCACGCTCACAAGAGACGGCAACTTTGCGCGGCTCTTCATCAAGGACCAGAAAATCTCAGGCGGCATCATGGTCGGCGACTCGGGTAGTTATAACCAGCTCCAGGCAATGATCCGGGAAGGGAAGCCGATCCCGGACCCTGAAGCCTTACTCTTTTCAATGACAGGAGGGAAAACATGAAAGTGGCATCCAAAGGATCGCGGTTTTCAAGGGCTGGCCTGCTGCTTCTCATGATTCTGGCGGCAATGCTGCTTACGGCCTGCCTGCCGGGCGACGGCAAGCGCACGCCTGAGCATCCCGCCGGATTCTTCGTCGGGATCTGGCATGGCTGGATTGCGCCGGTATCCCTAATCTTCGGAATTTTCAACGGGAATACCCGGATTTATGAGGTGAACAATACAGGTTGGTGGTACGATTTCGGTTTCTATATGGCGATCATCTCCGGATTCGGAGGCCTCGCGCTCACCCGAAGACGGCATAAGGACTGATATGGAAAGGTGCCCTTGGTGCGGAAGCGACCCACTCTACCTCAAATACCATGATGAAGAATGGGGCTTCCCTGTTCATGAAGAGATGAAACATTTCGAATTTCTCCTGCTCGAGACCCAGCAGGCCGGGCTCTCCTGGATGACAGTTCTGAAGAAAAGGCCTGCCTATCGCAAGCTCTTTGCGGATTTTGATCCGAAAAAGGTCGCGTGCTTCGACGAAAATGATATGGAGGCGTTGCTTGCCAATCCCGGCATAATCAGAAACCGCAGGAAAATTGCGGCTGCCATCAACAATGCTCAGCGATTCATGGCCATCCAGGAGCGCTTCGGCAGTTTCGATCGATGGTTGTGGCAATTCACGGATGGCCAACCTGTGGTGAATCATTGGGAATCGATTTCGCAGGTACCGGCCACGAGCGAGCTTTCTGATCTGGTCAGCAGGGAGATGAAGTCAGCAGGTTTTGCTTTTGTTGGCTCGACGACGATCTATGCCCATCTCCAGGCTGTCGGCGTCATCAATGATCACCTGGTTTCCTGTTTCAGGTGGAAGGAGTTGGCCCATGACGCTTTATGAAGCTATATCGGTGCGCATTTCCACACGCAGCTTCGATGGCGAAGAATTGTCCCCGGAAGAAAGCGAAGCACTGCGGAAGCTCCTCAGCGAGGCTGAGGACGAAAGTGACCAAACTCCTTTCGGAAACCGGGTCCGCCTTGCTCTCGCTGAAGAGGGAGGCGACGGCAGGCCAATAAAGATGGGGACCTATGGTCTTATATCCGGAGCTTCTGCCTTTTTGGTGCCTGCAGTCCAGAAACAGGGAAAATTGGCGGGAACGATGGAGGATGTCGGCTGGATTGTCGAAAAGCTCGTCCTTGCGCTGACAGCCCTGGGTTATGCCTCCTGCTGGATCGGCGGGGTCTTCAGCCGGGCCAAGGCTGGAGAAGTGGTCAATGCCGCGGGCGAGGAGATTGTCCCGGTCGTTATTGCGCTCGGGTGGCCGGCTGGGAGAAGGAAGGTGGCAGACAAGGTTGTCGCGGTCTCTGCCCGTGCAAGGTCGAGGAAGCCGCTGGACGCCATTGTCTTTCTGCTTTCAGGGGATGGCCTGGACGATGTCTGGCTGGCAGTGGCGGAGGCGGTACGGGAAGCTCCTTCGGCTTCAAACAAGCAGCCATGGCGCCTCGTGCGTCTTAGCGATGAAAGCCGCTGGCTCCTTTTCCTCGATGAGGACAAGATTTACAATAACGGCAGAAAGGACGTGCATTTGCAGAATCTGGACCTTGGCATCGCGATGCGCCA
>JAJFUL010000109.1 GCA_021372425.1 Spirochaetaceae bacterium | reverse complement strand
TAACGGCATGAGCAATTTCGCACGCGATGGAAGGAACGCAAATTCAGCCATCGTCGTCTCGGTACGCACGCTGGATTTTGGGAGCCAGGACATTCTGGCCGGCGTTGAGTTCCAGCGCCGGTGGGAACGCGCGGCTTATGTCGCGGCGAACCCAGACGGCGGTACTGGCGGCGGCTTCGCCATGCCTGTCCAGCGTTTCGGCGATTTTCTTGCAGGGCGACCTTCAACCAGCCTTGGGAGTATCGCGCCATGCACGAAGGGAGCCTATGCACTCGCGGATCTCAATCCATGCCTGCCTGATTTCGTTATAGCCGCTCTCAAGGAAGGAATCCAGAATTTTGACCGGAAAATAAAGGGATTTGCCAATCCCGATGCAGTGCTGACTGGCGTCGAAACAAGGACGTCCTCGCCCATCCGGATCCTCCGCAATGAAAATCTTCAAAGCAATATCCAAGGCATTTATCCCTGCGGAGAAGGCAGCGGCTATTCAGGAGGCATTATGTCCTCCGCCATGGATGGGATTCGGGTGGCTGAGGCTTTAGCCCGGGCTCGGCGCTAGCCCGGGCGCGGCTATAGCCCGGGCCTAGCGACCACGTTGGCTACCTATATCAATTGTTCTGATTCTGTGGTACAATGGGTTTAGCTTAAGAATGAATCCGAAAAGATGCATGACTTAGCAGGTCTGCGCTAAGCGTGGATACATGTTTTTCAAGATGCCCGACGCAAAGCTTCGGGTGAAGGAATTGATGATGGGAAAGAAATTATACGTGGGGAACCTTAGCTATAACACTAGCGAGGACGGACTTCGCAACCTTTTTCAGTCATATGGTACTGTCGCCTCGGCGAAGATTATCGTTGATCGCGATTCCGGCGTTTCCAAGGGTTTCGGCTTCGTGGAAATGGGCTCTGACGATGAAGCCAGTGCTGCAATTGCGGGAACCAATGGTGTCGATCTCGATGGACGCCAGATCAAAGTAAACGAAGCCATGGACAAGCCCCGCCGCGACAACAATAGCCGCTGGTAAGGCTACAAGTACTTATTCCTGAAAAAGCCGCTCTGAAAAGAGCGGCTTTTGTTTGGGATTGACATGCCATGATGGGTCTGGCGGCGCTGCATCAGCTGCTGGCAGAAGCAGCTTCGCGGCGATCAAGGTAGCTTGTGTGCAGCAGCTTATGCGCAAGGCTGCTGCCGGGGCTTCCCAGAAATTCGGCGTAGATTCTCTTTACTTCCGGATTCTCGTGGGATTTGCGCAAGGCCAAGCCCCTGTCTTCCATGTATAGCCCTTCCATGCGGCGCGCACGCTTTGCCTGCGTATTCGGAAGCGGCTGTCCTCCTCCTCCAATGCAGCCCCCTGAGCATGCCATTATCTCCACGAAATGATAGCTTGGCTTGCCCAGCTTGTTGGCGGCGGAAATGGTGTCGAGAATTTTCCGTGCGTTTCCCAGGCCGTTCGTCACGGCGATCTTCACTGCAAGACCATCCATATCTACGGTAGCTTCCTTTACGCCCTGCATTCCGCGCACTTCGCTGAAATCAATCCGCGCAAGGCTTTTGCCAGTGGCTAATTCGTAAGCCGTGCGAAGTGCCGCCTCCATGACGCCGCCGCTGGCTCCAAAAATGGTCGCCGCGCCAGTGTATCCCGACAGGAGCGGATCGGGCGCGCTCTCGTCCAGATCGGCAAAACAGATGCCTGCCTGGCGGAACATCCTCGCGATTTCCCTCGTCGTCAGCACGAAATCGACATCGCACAGTCCCGATGCATTCATCTCCGGCCTGCGGGCTTCGAATTTTTTCGCCGTGCAAGGCATTATGGAGAGTGAAACCAGCCTGGCCGGGTCGATCTCCCTCTGTGTGGCGTAGTACGTCTTTATGAGCGCACCAAGCATCTGCTGGGGCGATTTGCAGCTCGACACGTTTCCCAGAAGCTCCGGATAAAAGGTCTCGCAGAATTTGATCCATCCGGGGGAGCATGATGTTATGAGCGGGAAGGGCCCTCCTTCCCTGATGCGTCCCAGAAGCTCGGTCCCCTCTTCCAGGATAGTGAGATCGGCGGAGAAATTCGTGTCGAAGACGACATCCACGCCCATCCCCTTAAGCGCGCTGTAGAGTTTTCCAATGCACAACTCTCCCGGCTCGAGTCCGAACTCTTCGCCAATAGCCACCCTCACGGCGGGAGCTATCTGCGCAACAACTATTTTGTCTGGATCATCGATAGCTTTCCACACTTCGTCGATCTGTTCGCGCTCGTACAGCGCGCCCACGGGACAGTAGACCACACACTGACCGCAGTTGACGCAGACACTGTCACCCATGCTCTTTCCTATGGTCGGCGCCACAATGGTATCGGCACCCCTGCCGCGGAAAAAAATCGAGGCCACCGTCTGCGTTTCGTTGCACATTTCCACGCAGCGTCCGCAGCCTATGCATTTGTTCATATCCCGCACAATCCCCAGCGACGTTTGGTCCACAGGAAGCCCTCGCGTATAGCGATCATAGTGGAGGTCGCGGATTTCGAATCGTTCCGCGAGGGTTTGCAGTTCGCATTTGCCATGCTTGATGCACTGCAGACAATCGGCCGGGTGAGCGGCGAGTACGAGTTCCAGTATCCCCCGGCGAATGTCCCGGATTTCGGGACTGCTTGTCCAGACTGACATGCCTTCTCTGGCTTCGGTCACGCAGGATCGCTTGAAACCTGTCTGGCCGCCGATCTTGACGATGCACATGCCACAGGCTCCCTTTGGCACGAGGTCCTCATGTCGGCACAAGGTGGGGATCGAGATGTGAGCGGCAGCGGCTGCCTCCAGCACGCTCGTGTGGTCGGGAACAGTCACTTTGTTCCCGTCAACGGTCAAGGACACGCTCATTCGCTGACCTCCTTGAGATATTGCTGTTCCGTCATGAACGAGACGATCTCGTCCCCGAATTCATCAAGAAGTGATTTTAAGGGGAGAGCGACCGACTGTCCGAAAGGACAGAACGAAGCGCCGACCATCACCGTGGCGGTTTCCCGCATGAGGTCGAGGTATTCGACCTTGCCCAAACCGAGGGCGATCCGGTGAGCCATATAGTCGAGCTGCCTGGTCCCGTATCTGCACGGGAAACATTGGCCACAGGATTCCTGGGCAAAGAAGCGCATGGTCACCTCAAGGACATGGGCCATGTTCACGCTCGTGTTCATGGCGACGATGGCGCCGCTTCCCAGGGCTCCTCCCGCTTTTTGCATCGATGGGAAATCGAGGTTATAGTCGAGGGCGGCAGGGCCAAAGATTGGTCCGGCGGTTCCCCCGATCTGTATTGCCTTGAGCGTCCCCGTCACGCCGCCGGCTTTTTCCAGGACATCGCGCAGCCTGGTTCCCATGGGGAATTCGTACACGCCTGGGTTTGCGACATGACCGCTCAGGCTGAACAGCTTGTATCCAGGACAATTGACGGAACCGATCGACGCAAAGGCTTGGGCGCCGAGGCCCAGGATTATTGGCACATAGGCGAGAGTCTCGACATTGTTCACGACGGTTGGTTTTCCCCAGAGTCCTTTTTCGGTCGGAAATGGGGGCTTGAGCATGGGATATCCCCGGTTGCCCATGAGTGAATTGAGCAGAGCTGTTTCGTCCCCGACAACGTAGGATCCACCACCTACCCTTACTGCCACATCGAAGGAAAAACCGCTGGAAAGAATGTCATTGCCGAGATATCCTCTGGCTTTCGCCTTTTCTGTCGCAAGCGCGAGCATTTTCGCGATTTCCGGATATTCACCGCGGACATAGATGTAGCCTTCGCGCGCGCCGATCGCCAGAGCCGCGATTGTCATGCCTTCAAGCACGAGGTAGGGCGCTCTCTCCAGGATGAAGCGGTCCTTGAAAGTGCCGGGTTCGCCTTCGTCGGCATTGCAGACCAGGTACGGTTGCTCGCCGGCTGCGACGGATTCCCATTTCAGGCCTGTCGGGAATCCTGCGCCGCCTCTGCCGCGAAGCCCGGAATTTTTGACGACACCGATCACCTCTGCTGACGTTTTCCCTAGGGCGGCCATGAGTCCAACATAGCCTCCCGATTCGATGTACCGTGCGATGTCGAGCGGAGCTTCGCTATTCGCGAAATGGCTGATGCGTGATCTTTCATTCATTGCTCTGCCTCCAGGATTCCGTCGAGCAGGGCATCGACGGCGTCGATTGTGAGGCCGCTGATAAGCGTATTGTCGACCATCAGGTTCGGCGACTTGTCGCAGGCGCCGAGGCAGTTCACAATTTCAAGGGTAAATATGCCATCCTGGGTCGTCATGCCTGTGGATATTCCGAGCTTGTTCCGCACGTGATGGTATAGGTCGAGCGAGCCGCGAACGCGGCAGCTCAGCGAGTCACAAAGCCTGATGATGTGGCTGCCGCGCTTTTCTCTCGCGAACATCTTGTAAAAACTAACGACGCCGTCCAGTTCGGCGAGCGGAATGTGGTAGTGCTGTGCGACCAGGGAGATTTCCTGGTCTGTTATCCAGGATTTTCTGGCTCCGCAGCGCTGAATCTCATGAAGCGCAGAAAGAAGTGTGTCTCTTCTATCGGGGTAGTCCTGCAGTATAGTCTCAGGTTGTTGCGGCGAGGGGGCTTTCCCCTCAAGCGCTGTCTTGGGGGCTGTTTCCATCGCTGTCTCCTTTCGGACGACCTGAAATTTTCCGCTTTGATGGCAGGTTACAGGGGCGGCCATCCTGTTCGGAAGGCCATGTGGGAGTGGACGTCTAGGTGAAAAATGGGAGGCAACATCCTTTGGTGCGGTGCGTAGACGTTCCGCAGGCATATGGACGATCGCCCAAAGATAATTATTTATCGATAAATTTATAAATAGTCAAGTCCCCAATTTTGCCTCCAGAGGGAGGCGCAAGCGATCTGTCAGTTATTCTGCGCCGTCGCATTTTATGGCAGGTGTAAATATAAAATGTAAAAGCAATTATATGGCATCACGTTGACGACAAGAGCCTCGGGGTCATATAGTGAAAAAAAGGAGAGAGCATGAAAACCGCAATCATCTATTTTTCAAAAACAGGGCATTCGAAAAAAATCGCGAAGGCAGTGTCTGAGGCCCTTCACATTCAAGCAGAAGACATCAGGACAAATCCGAAACTCAGCGATATCGATCTGCTTTTTGTTGCCGGAGGAATCTATGCGGGAAAGAGTAACCCCGCAATGATAC
>JAJFUL010000253.1 GCA_021372425.1 Spirochaetaceae bacterium | reverse complement strand
AGGCGTGCAGCAGGCCCTGCTCAAGATTATCGAAGGCACGATAGCCAATGTTCCTCCCCAGGGCGGGCGGAAACACCCCAACCAGGAATACCTGCGCATCGACACGACAAACATACTTTTCATCTGCGGAGGCGCTTTTGTGGGCCTCGACAAGATCATAGAATCCAGGGTGGCAAGCCATCCGCTCGGATTCGGGGCCGATATCAGGCTCCAGGGCGAAGCGAACACGAAGGAACTTTATTCCCACCTGCACCCGGACGACCTGATCAAGTTCGGCATGATACCCGAGTTCATCGGGAGACTCCCGATTCATGTCGCACTGGACGAACTCAACAAGGAAGACCTGAAGCGCATCATCACCGAGCCGAAAAACTCCGTGCTGCGCCAATACCAGGCATCCATGAAGCTGGACAATATCGACCTGGTCTTCGAAGACGATGCCATTGATGCCATCGCAAACAAGGCGATCAGGCAGAAGACCGGAGCCAGGGGCCTGCGTTCCATCGTCGAAGATATGATGATCGATATCATGTTCGACCTTCCAAGCCAGGAAGGGGCAAAACGCGTCACCATATCGAGGGATGTCGTCGAAGGTAAAATGCCCTGCACGGTGGAATACCTGAAGAAGACAGCCTGAGGATCGCCCTTGAGGGCGGAAGACCGCATAAGCGCCTGCAGCGCAGAAGTGTCTGTAACGCAAAGCGCGATTACGGCACAACATAGTATCGCACCGGGGTGGCGGGAGGCTTTTAAAAAGCCTTCGCCTGAGATGAGACCCGATGAACCTGATCCGGATAATGCCGGCGGAGGGAGTAACATGAAGCATTTCCATCAAGACAAAGGCAGCCTCGTCATGAGGTTCGCCGTAGCTGCGCTGATTCTTTGCAGTGCGTTGCTGGCCACATCATGCAGCGAGGGAAAAACATCAACGCTGGTTGTATGGACCTATGATTCCTTCATATCGGAATGGGGCCCAGGCCCGGGTCTTGCAAAGCTCTATGAAGAAAAAACCGGGATAAAAGTCGTCTTCCAGTCCAAAGGCGATGGCGGAGCCCTGCTCGCCGAGCTTCTCGCGAAGGGGAAAAATACCGACGCCGATATCGTCATCGGACTCGACGACAGAACAGCGCAACGCGGCCTCGACAGCGGACTCTTCACGCCATTGCACCTTTCCAATATTGCAAAGATCGACAAGAGCCTGATCGTTGACCCTACAGGACGCCTCGTCCCTTACGACTATGGCAATTTCGCCTTCATCTGGGACAGCAATTCCGATACAAAGCCGCCAGAAAGCCTCGAGGATCTCACGAAGCCCGAGTACAAAAAGAAAGTGATAATCATGGATCCGCGAACTTCTACGCCTGGCCTGGGACTCCTGGCCTGGTCCGAAGCCATCTACGGAAACTCCTGGAAGGATTACTGGAAAAGGCTCGCCCCGTCGCTGCTGACCATGACTCCGGGCTGGGACACAGGCTACGGGCTCTTCACGAAGGGCGAGGCGCCGCTGGTCTTGAGTTACAGCACGAGCCCGGCTTACCACAAGGCGTATGAAAACAGCGAACGTTATAAGGCGCTTGTATTCAAGGAAGGGCATTCGGCCCAGATCGAACTCGCCGGTGTCCTCGCCCATTCAAAAAATCGCAAGGCCGCCGAAAAATTCATCGATTTCCTCCTCTCGGAGGAGGCGCAAGCGATGCTCCCGGAGACGCAGTGGATGTACCCAGTGAACAGCGCGACCAAGCTTCCGGATTCGTTCAAGGTGATCCCTGAAGGTATCCGGACGATTCCCGCAACAATAGCCAAGCCCGAGAGCGACCCGGAAGCTGCCGTGGAGGCACTCCAGGAAGCCCTGCAGTAGGGCTGGTATGGCTGGTTTCAGGAAGCCCGCGCCCCCCGCCCGGGAGGGTCTGGCCGGCAAGATTGTCGGCGCGCTGGCCCTGGGGTTCACGCTGCTGCCGCTGGCAGCTTTGGTGGTGGAATGGACTCAAGGGGGGGGCGCAGGCAGCCACTCTACTGACATAGCCGGTCTCTGGGAGCTTTTTACTTCACCCGGCACCCTGCGCACCATCGGATTCAGCCTTTCGCAGGCATTGGCTAGCACCCTGCTGGCTCTTGCCGTCGGCCTGCCGGGCGCCTACTTCGTGGCAAACTACCAGTTCCCGGGACGCAGATTTTTTCTGGGGCTTTCCGCGATTCCTTTTTGCCTGCCACACGTTCTCGTCGTGCTTGCGTTCACCCTCTACTACGGGCAGCAAGGCTGGTTTTTTTCAGGGCTGCGTTTCCTTGGTATCCATGTATCCAGTTCCAGTGGATTTCTTTACAGTTTCTGGGGGCTGGTATTCATCCATGCTTTCTACAACTTTCCTATCGTGATCCAGAATGTGGGATCAGTATGGGAGAGGCTGCCGAAAAGCAGGGAAGAAGCGGCAAGGACCCTGGGCTCGGGAAAGTTCAAGGCTTTCAGGATGGGGTCCCTGCCTTATCTCCTGCCTTCGATCCTCCAATCGGCCAGCCTGATATTCCTCTTCTGCTTCTTTAGTTTTACGATCGTGCTGGTCTTCGGCAGCCTGGAGGGAAGCACGCTGGAAGTCGATATCTACCGGGCACTTCGGTTCACTGGCGACAGCTCCAAGGCTCTGGTCCTCGCTCTGGTTCAGATGATCATCGCGCTTGTCGCTGTATGGTTCTTTTCAAGATTTGACAGGAAGACCTCGGCGCTCATGAAAGATTTTGGCCGCGTTTCGCAGAGAAAACACCTGCACCGCCCTTCCGCGATTATCCTCGCCATCTACGCCGCCCTGATCCTCCTCTTTTTCATCGGACCCCTCGCCTCCCTCCTCGTGGAAGCATTCTCCGTACGAGACTCCCCCGGTGGAGCAGTTCACTTTGGCTTCGGCAATTTCACTCGCCTCCTGCAGGGAACCGGACAGACAGGCGGCCCGCTCGTCCGTTCGATCCTCAACAGCCTGATGATCAGCGGCAGCTCTGCAATAATGGCAATCATGCTTGGCCTGACAGTTGCAGGATCCGCACACTCAGGCACAAATGAGCAAGGCCGATCAAGCAAGCTCGCCGGCCTTGTCATATCCCTTCCCTTGGCCGTATCACCTGCCCTGACCGCTTTTGGGTGGGGCACCCTTTCCGGGTCCATGACCATTATCGCCATCATTGCCGGACAGAGCACGATAGCATGGCCTTTTGTCGCTAGAAGCGTTGGCACAGCACTAGGTTCCCTTGACCCCGGAAAGCATGAGGCTGCCAGGACCCTGGGCGCATCCCCGGCCCACGCTACGCTTTCGGTTGATTTTGGCGAAATCATGCCGTCCATTGCGAGCGCGGCGGCCTTTGCCTTCTCCATGACCATTGGAGACGTGACCATCCCGCTTGTCCTGGGCGGCGGAATGCATGAAACGCTTCCGCTGCTCATCTACAGACTGATCTCATCCTATCGCTTCAGCGAAGCCTGTGCTGCCGGTATCATTCTTGCGCTTTTTACCGGCATCGCCTTCTTTTTCAAGGAAAAATCCGATGAAACATCTTGATATTCAAAACCTGGAATTCAGGCGCGGAAATTTTGCCATCAAAACCGCCCTCGCCCTGGACAAGGGACAGACCGGCGTAATACTCGGTCCTTCCGGAAGCGGCAAGACCACACTGCTTCGCCTGATTGCCGGCCTGGAGCACCATCAATCCGGTACAATTTCCCTTGGAGGCCGGCGCATCGATGAGCTTCCGCCCGAAAAGCGCAATATCGGCTTTGTGTTCCAGGATCTTGCCTTATTCGATCATCTTGATGGAAGGAACAATCTTCGATTCGGACTGAAGCAGCATCATGTTCCGGAATCAGAGATTGGCGGGATTGTTGACAGTCTTTCTGATAAGTTCCAGATCAAGCCCCTGCTTTCGCGGAGGCCTTGGGCAATGTCGGGGGGAGAGAGGCAGAGGCTCGCCTGCGCCCGGGCCCTCGCTGTCAATCCGGACCTGCTTTTGCTCGACGAACCTTTCTCCTCGCTCGATGCTCCGCTGCGCCGGGAATTGCGAGTCTATCTCAGATCCCGCCTCGCGGAGACGGGGACGACCGCTCTCCATGTGACCCACGATGTCGAAGAGGCCATGGAGCTGGGAGATGTTCTTTTTCTGATGAATCGAGGTTCCATCATCGTCTCCGGGACGCCAGAGGAAGTATGCAGAAAACCCAAGGATGCCTGGAGTGTCCATTTTTTGGGACTGGGAATCCTGATTCCCGTCAACAGCCTCGCTTCTGGCGCAGAATGGGTGTCGGCAGAATGCGGGAACAGCGGTTTTTCCGTACTGCGCTCAAGTTGCAGGATAAACATGGAAGATGTGTCAAACAGCCCGGATGACCACTATGTTTCACAAGCTTCTGCCCCTGAGCAAAACTACTTCCTGTTCTGCCCGCTCGAAAGGTTGCAGTTGGTACAGGCACAGCCTCAAGCCAAGAGATCCTCCTGTAACAGCATCAGTGGAACAATCGAACGCATTGTCATCAATGGATCGAGGAAAAGGGCCACGTTCAAGCCATCAGGCCTGGGTCTTCGAAATGAGAGCTCTGGACCTGACGGCTCTGCCCTGCTGTTTGAGTTGGAGCTGCCCCAGGATACTGCGGCAGCTCCAGGCGACTCGATATCAGTTTTGATGCCGCGCGAGGATTGCTGGATACTCCCATCCCATGCAGATACCTTGTCATGAACACCGGCTACGCGAGAAAAGTTTCAGGCAGGAAACAAGTTTTTCAGCATCTGACTGATGATGGCCGCTGATTCGGCAGGGGCTTCGGGAGACTGCCATCGATAATGGAGCTGGGCGCTTTCTTCATAGAGAGGCAGCCTCGCCAGGTAGAGGGCCTGGTTATCCTGAACTTGCCTCGGTTCTGCGGACGGATTCCAAAGAGGTCTGCCCTCCGGGTACTCGAAAAGTCGTCGTTCAATTTCACCGAAAGGTACATCGATCCATATGGATACATAGTCTTCGCGAAGAATTCGCCTGTTGCCTTCTCCCGCAATGATGCCGCCTCCACAGGCGAGCACGAGATCCCCTGGAGACGAAGACGAAAGGCGCAAAGCTTCTTCTTCCATGCGCCGGAATCCCACCTCGCCCAGGGAGTCAAAAATTTCCCCACTCGATGTACCGGAAATCCTCATGATCTCATCGTCCAGGTCCAGGAAGGCGCTGCCTAAGGAAGCGGAAAGCAGCCGGCCTATCGTTGTCTTTCCTGAGCCCATGAAGCCGATCAGGGCGATTTTCATCATCCAAGGATATCCTTGATTACCCGCTCCCAGTGACCGCCCATAATCTTTGCGGTCATCGCAGGGCTGTAACCGCGCGCGAGAAGCGCCTCGCAAAGAAGCCCGTATTCGGAAGCATCCTTCAGGACCTGGCCTTCGACACCCCTGTAGCCGTCGAAGTCGGAACCGAGCGCCACGGTATCGATACCGCCAATCCTGGCGATATGGTCGATATGGTCGATCAGATGCTCAAGGTAAGGCTTCACTGGCTTCAGAGCCACAAAAGTCGGCACGAATACCACCCCGATTGCTCCGCCGCGATCCGCGATCACGCGGATTTGCTCATCAGTCAGGTTCCGCTGATGATTATTGACCGCCCGGGCGTTCGAGTGAGATGCGATGAAAGGCCTTCCGGCCACAGCGGCAAGGTCCCAGAATGCGGCGTCAGACAGATGCGAAACATCGACGATCATGCGCATGGATTCCATTTTTTCGACGAGCTGCTTCCCGAGCGGGCTCAGTCCATCTGAGCCTTCGGCCTTTACGCCTCGCGCAAAGGGGTTGCGCCTGTTCCATGCGGGCCCGAGCGCCCGCACCCCGCGGGCATAGAAGCCATCGAGGTTGTCCAGATTGCCATCGAGAGCCTCTGCTCCCTCAATTGAAAGCAGCGCGCCAACGCTGGTGCCTGGCTGCGGCTTGTCCAGATCCGCTCCGGTGAGCACGCGGAAAAACCGTCCGCCAGACCGGGCACAGATTTCGTCAAAGCGGTCGATAAGCGCGTGCGTATAGGCTAAAGCCCTCGGCACATCCTCGTCTTCGGCGAAAAGCGCCATGAATTGACAGCGGACCCGTCCCTCAAGCAATTTCGGCAGATCTATGTGGCTCAGCTTGTTGCGTACGAGGAAATCCCTGCATCCTGAGTCCCCGGGGATCTGACTTTTGCCAATTACAGCGAGCAGAGCATCGCAATGAGCATCAATGACGGAAATATCTTTGAAAACCGATTTATT
>JAJFUL010000248.1 GCA_021372425.1 Spirochaetaceae bacterium | reverse complement strand
CCATGAGCGGATTGAAATTGCGCGCAGATTTCGCAAATACGAGGTTGCCCGATTTGTCGGCCTTTTTTGCCTTGATGAGGGCGATGTCTCCTTTCAACGGCAACTCGAGTAGGTATTCCTTGCCGTTGACCGTGATCTTCTGCTTGCCTTGTTCCACTTCAGTGCCGATGCCCGTCGGCGTGAGAATCCCGCCCAGTCCAAAACCTGCGGCGCGGACCCTTTCGGCCAAAGTCCCTTGGGGCACCAGGTCCACGACCAGCTCGCCGGCATTCATCTGCCGCTGGGTTTCAGGATTTGTTCCTATATGCGACACAATGACTCTTGAAAAAGCCTTTTCGATGATGAGCGGAGCAACGCCGTTTATTCTGCCCGATCGCTGGTCATAGACGGCGGTATCATTGCAGACAAGCGTCAGATTGTGAAAATTTCTGGCCAGCAGCGCGGTCAGGATCCTCTCAGGCGATCCACAGCCAAGAAAGCCTCCCACATGGATGGTCATCCCTTCCCTGACATATTCAGCCGCCTGGGCCGCACTCAATATTGGCTTTTCGACCATTCCTTTCGTACCTCCTTTCAATTATGAAGTAAAGCCGGCAGGCTTGTGCCCGCCAACCTTCCCCGGCTGCAGTAAATGAGACCGACGGTCGCGCTTTCGCTCAAGCCTGCAGCAAGTGTTCCGAAAGCAGAAAAGGGCTTTTGACGCATCGGAAAGAAGAACACCGCAGTGATGATCAGGATGACGAGAGGGATGAGAAAGTCGAACCATTTGGCATTCGTCTCTGTTCCCTTGAATGAAACGGCCGCGACCATGATGATGGCGAATATGGCGTAGAGATTGTACGGTATCGTCCTGATGAAATACTGGAATTCGTTGATGCCGTGTGAGGCGAACCCTTGCGAGCTTTTCGTATAGCTCATGACGGTGACGACCCAGCTGGAAATCGGCGCGAGAATGCACACAGGTGTTGCAGTTGAGTCCAGGATGTAGGCGAGTTTTGCTCGGGGTACTTTTTTCTCGTCGCAAACCGGCCTCATGCAGGCGCCGATCGTCAGGATGACTGTGAGCATTGGCGGGATCAGCGCCAGAATTCCAAAATGCTCCATAGAAGCTTCCTCGATAATTACTGTTGACTGCGCGCAATGCGCTGTAATTTCTCACTCGGTTTCTAGAGTCATCTCGTTTCATAGTGCATCAGCTTGCACCATAATGCAATAACTATTTATTATCTGCCTTTTCCACCATCTTCCGTACGATAAAACTTGCCACATCGTCGGCATAGCTGCCTTTTCCGAAGCCGGCATCATAGCCCAATTGTGCCGCGAGTTTGTTGGACAGTCGTGGCCCGCCTGCCACGCAGATATACTTGCCGCGAATTCCTGCTGCTTCGAGCAATTCAATGAGCCTCGTCAGGTTCTGGATATGTATGTCTTTCTGGGTGACTACCTGAGAAACCAGGATCGCATCGGCGTGGAATTTTTCTGCACATTCTATCAGCTTCTCATTGGGCACTTGCGCGCCCAAGTTGTGCGCTTCAATCATCTGGTAACGCTCCAGCCCGAAATGATGGTTGTAGCCCTTCATGTTCATTATCGCATCGATGCCAACCGTATGCGCATCAAATCCCGTGCATGCCCCGACGACGATTATTTTCCTGCCGATTTCCTTCCTGATGAATTCGTCCGTTTCATCCATGGTCATCGGATGCGTGGATTCGTCAACATCGGCCTGAACAAGGTCATAATCCACTCCTCGTTCAGTCTTCGCGTATGCCACGAAAAAAGTGAATGTGTCGGCCATCGCGGCTGAGTGTACGATTTCGCATTCGCTGAATCCCCATGCCAGCACGATTTCGCGCGCGGCCTCGAGAGCCTTCGGCCCGTTGGAAACAGGAAGCGTAAATGACAGCTGCACTTTTCCATCATCCAGCGTATCACCATAGGGTTTTATGATCTGTGCCATTATCCACCTCTCATCGAACAGACAAAGCCGATTTCAACTGCCGCTCAACTGGATTCCAGTAGTCATCGGCCTTTTCGACCAGTCCCCCTAGTCCCTTGCCACCGTCTTTCGAGCGCTTGATGTCGGCAAACAATCCCTGCTCTATGCTGTCCATGAGACCGAGCCGCTCGACCTCGCGAAGGAAATCAAGTGCCTGATCGAGGACTTCATGTGCCCTTTTAACGATGATTCCGTCCTGGCGGAATTCTATCTCGTTGCCGAAATCTGCCATGTTGTTCATGACATATTTTGCCGTATCGACAGCAATATACCGATCCATCATGAACGGCGTATGTATCTCTTCGGTCAACATGCCGAGCAGATGTATCCCCTGCCCTGTCGCCTTTGAAACGAAATTGAACATATTGTCCATCACGAGACCTTTGAAAATATCACCCGACATGTGCTTTGTCGGAGGCATATATTTGAGCGGATGCTCGGGGAATATTTCGCGTGCCATCTGCGCCTGTGCGTATTCGTAGAGAAAACCGTTCGGAATCGACGGGTCCATC
>JAJFUL010000240.1 GCA_021372425.1 Spirochaetaceae bacterium | reverse complement strand
GCGATCAGGTCCGTCGCTCCACCTGGGGCAAAGGGCACGATCATAAGAATTGGGCGAGTAGGATATGTGCCTGTATCTTTCGCTGATACCATTGACAGGCTACAGATCAAAAGAATGAGCAACAGGGCAATGTTTTTTTTCATACTCTTCCTCCTATTTATTATAATCAAGCTAGGCTTGATTTTTGCTCGGTGAATCGGCATGGAGAGCTTCCGCCATCAGCAAGATAGCGGTCTCCTCCATTTTCCTCAATGTCTCGTGGGTATAGGCTGCAATGTGAGGGGTACATATCAGATTGGGCAAAGAAGATATTTTTGCGGGCGACTGCTTCCATTCGAAGACATCCAATCCCGCTCCTCCTATCTGATTATGTTCGAGCGCGACGAGCAAGGCGTTTTCATCGACAACGCCCCCCCGGGACGTATTGATGAGAATGGCATCCTTCTTCATCTGTTTAAATTCTTTTTCGCCGATTATGTGATGTGATTGATCCGTCAATGGGATGTGTAGTGTAATTATGTCTGACTCGCGTATGAGCCTTTCGAACGACACATATTCAATCCCTAGAGTCTTCGCCTTTTCGTTCTGGAACAGATCATATCCAAGATACCGTAACCTTAATCCCCTCGATAATTCGACGACTTTTTGGCCGACCGAACCTGTGCCGATTATCCCGAGGGTTTTCCCGACCACTGTATGAGCGATAAACTGTGCCTTTGAGCCTGACTTATAAGTATAATTTGCCTCGCAGATCCTGCGGGATAGGTTCAACATCAGAGCAATCGTCATCTCGGCAACTGCCTCGCTGTTGATTCCGGGCATGTTGAGAATTTTTATGTTTTTCTTCCGGGCAAATTCCAGATCAAAATTGTCGAGGCCTACTCCGAATTTCATCGCTACCTTTAACTTTTTGCACGCTTCGAAGAATGCCCTGTCGGCCTTCTCTACTCCGACAATCACTCCATCGGGGTCGACTTTCCCTTCGATTAGATCATCGCGTGTACAATAGATTGCATCAAAACCATTCCGTTCGAACAGGCTTTTATAGTATTCTCTTCGGTCTTGAAGTCCGAATCCAAACGCCGTCGTAATTATCGCTATTTGTTGCATTCCGTTTCCCCATTTCCTTCAGTCAAAACTCAATATGGTCTTGATACCCTTGTCCGGATGGTGCCTGACGAAATCAAAGGCTTCTATGGCCTCCAAAAAAGGAAAAACGTCTGAGACAATGCACGAGATGAAGTACGGGTCTACCCGGCTCAGCAATTGCAGCGCATGGGCGAAATTCTGGTGAGTAGTCATCCTTGTACCGTTTATGGTTAATTCCTTCTTCAGAGTGGATAAAAGGTGAAACGCGGTCTGACTATTTGCAAGGCCGACGATTATCACTTGCCCGCCGGACTTGACGAGCTGCTCATCATATTGGACTGAGGCGCCGTTGCTCACCGTGTCGAAAATGACGTCCATCGGCTTCCCGGAGGCCCCTAGGATTGCGTTCCTGAAGTCCACCGGAAGATGCTTCGCTTTGACGACAAGATCGGCCCCTATCTTCTTTGCTACATCCAGTCTGTTCTCGTACATATCTATGACAACGCACTTTCTGCACAGCTGTTCCTGTTTAAGCACGAGAAGGAGCGCCAAACCTATAGGGCCGGCGCCTACTATAAGA
The DNA here is from genome assembly GCA_021372425.1 of Spirochaetaceae bacterium. Taxonomy (GTDB): domain Bacteria; phylum Spirochaetota; class Spirochaetia; order Treponematales; family Rectinemataceae; genus JAFIHQ01. The sequence continues at coordinate 1,475 of JAJFUL010000240.1, read as the reverse complement.
ATTGAGTCGCATGCTGGCTGACGAATCTTTCGGGCCGCATGAACGGCGATGCTCAAGGGTTCGCAGAATATCGCCGTTTCGTATGAAAGGCCGTCGGGCAGCCTATGGGCCATATTCTCATCGCATACAAAATAATGGGCAAAACCGCCATCGCAGTGCACACCGAGCACTCTCAGGTTGTTGCTGATATTCTCTTTTCCCGATCTACAGTTGTCGCATACGCCGCAGCGGAAACTCGGGTCTACCACTACATGCGCGCCTATCAGCGAGGGATCCGTACCGTTGCCGACCACCACTTCCCCGACAAGCTCGTGGCCCATTATCCTCGGGTAGCTTAGATCAGGCTGCAGTCCATTGAATGCGTGAATATCCGAACCACATATCCCTGCATATTTTGTCTTTATGAGTATCTGGCCCTTTTCCGGACTTGGTATCGGCACTTTCCGATATTCGAGATTCTGTTTGGAAACCAGCACTAACGCTTCCATCAAATTGACATTAGACACAGCTCCATCCTCCATCGATAACCAGAGTCTGGCCAGTCATATAGCGCGATGAGGATGAGGCGAGGAACACCGCGGCTCCCGCGATATCGTCAGTCTCCGCGATAAATCCCACCGGGGTTTTGGACAGCACCTCATCTCTGAAGTCGCTTTTGTTCAATACTAGCTGAGAGAGCTCCGTATTCGTATAGCCCGGGGCGATGGAGTTGACTGTTATATGGTCTTTTGCCCATTCGACCGCGAGAGTCTTGGTAAAATGGATAACGGCTGCCTTGCTTGAACAGTAAATCGTCCGCAGGGGAAGCCCGACCACGCCCAGATGACTAGAAATATTGATGATTCTTCCCCCTGTCTTTGACTTGCACAGAAGGGGATACGCCTGAGCGCAGGCGAAAAACAAGGCATGGCAATTGAGGCCGTATATTCTGGAAAACAAGTCCTTATTATATTGCTCTGCGGGCACCTGCGCCGAAGTGCCGGCAACATTGACCAAGATATCGAGCCCCTGCAGAGAGAAAAAGATCTTCGAGATCGAATACTCATCGGTGGCGTCCGCCGCAAAAACATCGACGACACTGCCGGTTTCGTTCAATATTTCTTTCTTGACCAATTCAAGTTCCGCCTCAGTTCGCGACACTAAAGTAAGTCCCGCTCCCGCCTGAGCAAAATAATGGGCTATCTTCTTTCCTATCCCCCTGCCAGCCCCGATAATCAGTGCCCGCCTTCCTTCCAGATTGATAATCTTGTTGACATCGTAAGTAGATTTAGCCGATGAACTCATATCCTTCCTCGATTGTCAAAAACAATTGACTTAGCCCAGTAGCCTTAAGCGTCTACATATTCGCCACCATGCGACATCAGAAAATCCTTCACTTCCAATCGTGTAGGCATTCTCTCGAGGGGCCCTGTCCCAGTACAGGTAAGAGCAGCAGCGGCTGCCGCGAATCTCGCCTATGCCCGGGCGATCGTCAT
>JAJFUL010000238.1 GCA_021372425.1 Spirochaetaceae bacterium | reverse complement strand
CCATGAGGGGGATACGGCTTCGTTGGTGACGATAGGAGCGCAAAAGTGTCTCACATCAGATACCTGCTGGAATTTTCCGGGTCAGGCGCCACCCTGTCAATGACCACGACTGGCCATCCAGTGGTTTTTTGCTGTAATCTTGCGTCATGGAAGGAATCCTGCAGATTTTCGTGCTTCTGCTCTTCATGGCCGCCGGGGCAGTGATCGCCAAGCTGAGAAGGGCGCCCCGGAACGCCATCGTCGATAGCATCATAAAAATCGTCCTTAAGTTTTTGCTCTTTGGAATGGGCTTCCGAATCGGAAACAACCCTGACCTTCATTCGCAATTCAGAACGATGGGGCTTCTCGCCTTTGCTACTGCAGCGCTTTCCATCGCAGGCAGTTGCCTGTGCATGTTGCTTGCAAGCTGCTTCGTTCCGGGGATGAGGCGCAGAGCTGAAGCAGTCAGTCCCCGCATAGGACTGAAAGGATTTGGCAGCTATATCAAGACACCAGTCCTCTTTATCTGTATTGTGGCAGCAGGCGGGATCGCAGGATATCTCATTCCTCCCGTATCCTTCGATATCGGCCAGATAACAGGCTGGACACTCAATGCGTTGCTTTTTTTTATCGGGATGCAATTCTATCAGTCTGGGACAAGCCTGAAGGGCGTACTGGCAAGCCCGGTCGCCCTTGCGGTTCCACTGGCGACCTTTGTCGGCACACTGGCCTCGAGTCTGCTGCTTGTTCCGCTTTTTTCGCTGACACCAGGCAAGGCCATGGCCCTTGCCGGTGGATTTGGCTGGTATAGCCTTTCCGGCGTACTCATCACCAACCTTGGCGATCCATTCCTCGGCTCGGTTTCATTCCTCGCAAACTTGTTCCGCGAAAGCCTGGCCTTCATCCTGATTCCCTTCCTGGGAAAGAGCAGGGTACCGACAATGGCAGTCAGCGTGGGTGGTGCAACAGCGATGGATGTGACTCTGCCGCTCATCGAACAGTCCGTCGGACCCTGGATAGTGCCCATCAGCTTCGTCTCTGGCGCCCTGCTTTCGCTTGTCGTTCCACTCCTCGTGCCTCTCTGCTTCAGGCTGGGCTGAGACGGCTAGAGCTCGGCGAGCTTCCTTTCGATCTCATCGAGTCTTTCGGTAAGATTGCGGATCGTTGTTTCAAGGCGCGCTTTTTCCCTGAGGAGGCGATCCGCCGGATCACCCGGATCAACTTCGGCCCTGATCATTCCCTTTACTGAAGAAGGACTTGCCCCGGATTGAAGCGCTTCTATGGCCTTCGTCCTCTCTCCCTCATCCTTGATGCCCGAAACGAAGCGCAGCCCGTCCCATCCAAGACTGGGGTCGAGTCCCGCTTGCTGCGAAGCTACGGCAGACATGGCGGTCGCTTTCGGTACGCCCAGAACCCGCTCGACATAATCCTCGAACCGAGCCTGACGGCTGCGGCACAGTTCGGCTGCCTGCGAAAGCAAGCGGCCGAATTCGAGCATTATTTCACCGTTCTGACGGATGCAGCGATCTTTTATTGTTTTCGTAAGCTCGACAAATTCTGGATCTGTGTCGAAAATATTCTGGTAAAAACCTTTTTCCTCAGCCCTGTCCACGAGGTCGTGAAAAATGGCCCAGAACTCCTGGGTGTGCGGCCGCGGGGATGATAGCCCGGCATTCCTGCAGCAATGCAGGTGATGGGCATATTCGTGGAGCGCCGTGTAAAGAAGCTGGTTGTCCGATTCGAAATTCCTGTTGTGAAGAACGATTTCGGCTGTGGTGGGTTTGTAGAGGCCATTAACCTTCTTGTTGGTCTTTCCTGAGAAAACAAGGGTAAATGGTTTGGGACTTTCCTCGACCTCGAGAAGTATTTCCTTCACCCTGTCCTGATTCATGGAGCGCTCCCGGCTGATTTCGCCTTTGCCGAATCCTAGATGATTTTCCCCTTTATGTCGATGACACGAACACTCATCCAATACGGATTTACTGACCATTTGCAGTTGAATCGGCCAGTCTTGCCCGGGCGTATAGGTAATGTGAGGCTAATTCCTGGGGTGCGTATTCTCAGCCCGTTCGCCTTCCTGCTGCTGCTCTGTCTCGAACCCTGTTTCCCGCAACATTCAGGTGAAGCAGCCTTGGGATTCGATTCGGGAGGCCTGTCGGGATCGCTGTCCTATTCATACAGGGAAGCTGCAAAAGGAGCTGCCAGCGGTTTCCTGGGATATACGGATGGCGATTTCTCATGGCGGGCAAATGCATCATTGCCAGGCAGCGCGTTTTCGCTTGGTCTGGGGACAGGATACCTTGGGAACAGCCTTTCCATACGACCCAGGCCTTTCAGCAGCCTCCTTCTCACCGGAAAGCCTGCATGGCCAGCCGATGCAGGCATGCTCGCGAAATCAAGCCATCCATCCGATCTTATCATTGACTTCAGGGCAGGAGATTTTCGCTTTTTTTCAGCCGCTGCCTTGGCGGGGATTTCGGCCTCCAGCGTATTTGGCGATCTCCCCGCAACCTTACAGGCAAAGGCAGAGACGGCAGGGATCGAGTATGCACATTCCTTTTTGGACAGCGGACTGGCTGGGTCTTTTTGCCTTTCGCATTTGCCATTCCGGGAGAACAGCGGAGGATGGCAGCCCGAATCACCTGCTGCCATGGAGGGATCGCTGGGCTCCTTGTCTTTTGCGGCTGGCATCGGCATGGCGAGTGTCGAGATGGGTTTCTGGGCTGGCGTTAGTACTGGCTATTTCGAGCCGGTCGGATTTGCAGCATGCTCCGAAGTCCGATGGAAGGGGCATTGGGGCAGGTCCGGGATTGAAGCAAAGGCCGGGTTATGCTTCTTCCTCGCCAGCCCGGCATATCGGCTGATCGAAGGCGCCTGGCCCAGCCATGACAGCGTTATCAAGGCAGAAGCGAATCTGGCATTGCGGGAGTATTCTGGAGGAGTCTCGTGCTCATTCTATTCACCGAGAGGTTGGCTCTATACGCCCTCGGCTCCCTCCCCATCACTTTCCGGGGCTGACCTGCTCCTGGAATACTGGAAACCGACGCTGCTCAAGTGCCGACTGAACCTTGCCCGTAAGGAATTTAACGCGACCTGCGATCTGTCGGCCGACAAGGCAGGAATGGCCAGGGTGACTGCTTCAATGAGCTTCGGCATGGGGCCAGTCTGCTTCCTTTCGGGGATCAAGTTGAGACCTCGGGCCGAATTCAGCCGTCCGAGTCTTTCTCCGGATGAGGACAATGATGATGAGGAGGGCGATGATGACGGCGATGGCTTCCTGGGCGACCCCGGAGGCTCCGTGGATGATGTTGTCCAGGTGCAGGGCGCATTGGCGACCATGGAACTTGACAGGATTGCTTGTCTGATCGAATTTGACTGGGTATTCGACGCCAGGGGGCCTAAGGCGGGCAGGGGGAAGTTTTCGCTTTCAATCGCCCGCGGGGAACTCATGACTGATACTCCTTGCTGGGCCTTCAACCTCGGCTTTTCCCAGGCCGTTCCATTGACGAAGGATATCGGCATGTCCATCAGCCTTAAGTCACCGTCAGGAGGCTGGCGGACCAACTCTGCGGAGCAGGGCTCTCCTTCGGTTTCCTTGGGGATTTCGATGCAAGGCGGCGCGGAAGACTACTGACCTGGCAACAAGACGGCGCACACATTTTTGCGACAATAGCCTGCTACTGCGGGCTATTGTCGCAAAAAACACCACTATCAAGTTACCGGGTCAGTAAGTGGAAGGTCAGTTAAGTCCGCATCGATGCAGGGTTTTTCTTCAAGAACACTTTTCGAATTCGGACTTTGTGGTATAGTATTGGGAAACAACCCGATCGGGATATAGAGGCGATCATGAAACCTGCGGTGATCATTGTCGATGTGCAGAATGATTTCTGCCCGGGCGGAGCCCTTGCTGTGGCCGATGGCGACGCAGTTGTTCCTGTTGCCAATACCCTGATGCAGCGTTTTCCCATCACGATTCTGACTCAGGACTGGCATCCCAGCGGTCATATATCCTTCGCCTCAACCTACGGCAAACCGCCCTACACGCTGGACAACAGCACGAATCCGCCAAATCTGCTTTGGCCCGATCACTGTGTCGCCGGCACATGGGGAGCCGATTTTCATCCCCTTCTCCAGACAGTCCATGCAAAATTGATACTCCGAAAGGGACGAAACCTGAAGCTCGACAGCTATTCTGCTTTCTTCGAAAATGACCAGACCACCTCGACAGGCCTCTGCGGCTGCTTGCGTGAGCTTTCGGTCGACACGGTCATCCTTGCCGGTCTCGCGACTGACTACTGTGTCAAGACGAGTGCCATCCATGCCTCGAGGCTGGGTTTCGCGGTACTTGTGGTCGAAGAGGGAGTCAGGGGAGTCAATGCGTCGCCTGGCGACGTTTCCCGGGCCTTTGATGAAATGCGACATCATGGATGTCAGATCATGTCAATGAAAGAGATACTCGGATGAACGAAGACACAATCATGCACAATGCGCTTTTCACGGATTTCTATGAATTGACCATGGCCCAGGGTTTCTGGAAGCGCGGCTACAATGGCCACAGGGTCGTTTTCGATTATTTTTTTAGGCGCCAACCCTTTTCGGGCGGCTATTCGGTCTTTGCCGGGCTCGATACCCTGCTGGATGCCCTGGAAAATTTCCGGTTCACGCAGGATGATCTGGCCTATCTGGAAAGCTTGGGGCTTTTCGACAGAGGCTTCCTGGATTTTCTTTCCAGTTTCAGATTCACGGGAACGATCTATGCAGCGAAGGAGGGGGAAATTGTTTTTCCCCAGGAACCCCTCGTCAGAGTCGAGGCCAACCTTCTGCAGGCCCAGATCATAGAGGGAGTGGTCCTCAATACCATCAATTTCCAGAACCTGATCGCAACGAAGTCTGCCCGGGTTTGGCTTGCCTCCGGAAGGGGAAGCATCATGGAATTCGGTCTCAGGCGAGCCCAGGGGGCCGATGGTGCATTGTCCGCGGCGCGCGCAGCCTATATCGGCGGGGCCTATGGCACTTCCAATACCATAGCCGGGAAGCGTTTCGGCATTCCTGTCCTCGGCACGATGGCACACTCCTGGGTAATGTCCTATCCGACAGAGCTCGAGGCATTCAGGACTTATGCCTCGATCTACCCCAAGGCTACCGTTTTCCTCATCGACACGTACAATACGCTGGAATCAGGGACAACCAACGCGATCATCGCGGGCAAGGAACTCGAGGCGCAAGGCCATACTTTCGGGGTCCGCCTTGATTCGGGCGACATAGATTACCTCACCAGGGAAGTCCGAAGGAAACTGGACGAGGCCGGCTGTACCAAAGCGACCATCACTGTCTCCAACGACCTCGACGAAGGCATCATCGAGCATCTGGTTGCCTCGAAGGCTCCCATAGACACCTGGGGCGTTGGGACCAATCTTGTGACGGGCGGGAACGATGCCGCATTCACCGGAGTCTACAAGTTGTCTGCCATCCAGGAAGGGGATGGATTCAGGCCTGTCATGAAAATATCCGATAATCCCGAAAAGACAACGAATCCGGGCATCAAGGAACTTTACAGGATCTACAACGAAAACGGACTGCCGCGTCTCGATATTATCACCGTCAATGACGAGTCTCCGGAAGAGGGCAAACCTGTCATGGCCTATCATCCATCGGGCGACTACCGTCAGCTCCAGATCGTGCCGACAAAAGTGGAAACTTTGTTGTCAAAGGTTTTTGAGGGGGGGGCGCGGGTTGGAACGGCTCCGTCTCTCAAGGAAAGTCAGGAATATTTCAAGAAGCGGATCAGCCTGTTCGACTCGACCTACCTGCGACAACTCAATCCTCATGTCTACAAAGTATCGATCTCGGGCAGACTGCGCGACATGAAACTGGGAATCATCTCGAAAAACCAGTCCACAAGATATGTGACCACGGATTCAGAGCTGGGGGGCCGCTGAAAGACTGGCCAGATCTGAAAGCAATTCAGGAATTTTCAGCCTGGAATATTTCTTTGGTCTTGAGCAAGCGGATACCCTTGTGCTCATTTCTTTCAATGAGTGCATCGATCATGGACGAGCTTGAATCCGCGATGCAAAGGTCAGCAAGTATCTCTTTCTGAAGGAAGCCTTCAGAACTCATTTCCCCAAGGAAATCGAGCAGCTTGTCATAAAATCCGCCAATGTTGAGTAACCCGACCGGCTTGAAATGCAGGCCGATGTAGCGCCAGGTCCAGACCTCGAAAAGTTCTTCCATCGTACCAATCCCCCCTGGCAGGGCGATGAAGGCATCGGCTTTTTCCTGCATAAGAGCCTTGCGTTCATGCATGTCACCAACCACAAGCAGCTGAGTCAGTTCGAGATGTTCAACCTGCTCATTGAGCTGCCGGGGAATGATGCCGATGACCTTGCCGCCAGCCTTCATGGCAGCATCGGCCAGTTCCCCCATTGTGCCCACATTCCCGCCTCCATAGACCAACTGCATGTTGCGCTTGGCGATGCAGATTCCCAGGTCCCTGGCCGCTGCCCTGTATATCGGCTTTGCCTTGTTCGATGAGCCGCAGAAAACGCAAATTGACTGTATCATGGATGAACAGTAGTGTTTTTCTGCCTACGAGTACAGGGAGTGTAGTACCCTGCGGATGACTCGTCACTTCTCGATAGCGCGGGTCTCTATAGTGCACAGATGTGTCTGCAGCAGCCTCGGAAACATGAAAATGTGCAGACGATTGAATTTTCCCCTTGTTCCCGATTGACCGGCCTGGTTTTTGCAGATAATTTGGCAAGTAGAAAAATGAGGAAACAATTGATGAGCAATGCAAATGGGGCAATGTACTATATCTCGGCGCTTATTGGCGTTATCGGCGCTGCAGCCTACCAGATAATTGTCAAGAAGGTACCATCGGACCTGAATCCCTTGGTTTCGATCGTGGGAATATACCTTGCGGTCCTGCCCATAAGCCTGATCCTTCTCTTCGTGTTTGGCCGGCAGGAAAACCTGATTGGGGAATTCCACAAGCTGAACTGGCGCCAGCCAGCCATGGCCGTCGCGGTCATCATGATGGAACTCGGCTTCCTTCTCATGTATAGGAATGGATGGACCCTGAGCACTGGCAATCTTGTTACTGGCGCGGTCATCAACATCATTCTCGTGGTTGTGGAAGTGGCTTTCATGGGCGCCAGACTGAACCTGAAGAGCATCATCGGTATCCTTCTCTGCATGGTGGGGGTGAGCTTGCTCAACGCTAGGTAATTGCTGCAGCCTGAAGCATGGCCTTCAGCTTGTTTTGGAACCTAAGGCCGTGCAATACCAAGTCCACGGTACGAGGCTTCCTTTTTGGAGGAACCATGAAAGACGAACCAGTAGATCTTCACGGAAAGATCGCCGTGGTTACAGGTTCGACGAACGGGATAGGCTATGAGACTGCTAAGGCGCTCGCAGCCATGGGCGCCTCGGTTGTAGTGGTCGGAAGGCAGCTTCAGAAGACGGAAGCGGCAAGGAACGAAATCGCAGCCTCGACCGGCAACCAGAGTACCGATTTCATTGCTGCCGATCTGTCCACGCTTGCGGCGATGCGTCGTTTTGCGGCCGACTTCAAAAGCAGATACGAAAAACTTGATATCCTCGTGAACAATGTCGGAGCCATCTATCCGAAACGTCAGGAGACGGTCGACGGCTTCGAGGCCACCTTTGCCCTCAATTATCTAAGCTATTTCTGCTTGAGCAGGCTGCTCATTGGCAGCATGGAAAAGGCGGGAAGTGCGCGGATAGTGAATGTATCTTCTGTCGCGCATGTTTTTTTCGGCATCAAGCTGGATGACCTGCAAGCGAAAAAATTCTATTGGCCTTATTGTGCCTATGGACGCTCGAAGCTTGAGGTTCTCCTTTTCACTTATCGTTTTGCTGAACAGCTCAAGAACCGGGGGATAACGGTGAATGCCCTTCATCCCGGCCTTGTGCGGACCAGCCTGGACATGTCATATAGCTTCATGAAGTATTCCAGGCCAGTATTTTCTGCTTTCGGCAAATCGGCGGAGGAAGGTGCGGCTACCAGCATTTACCTTGCCAGCTCCGGCGAGGTGGAAAATGTGACAGGCCTCTATTTTGTGGATAAGAAACCTGCCCGTTCCTCGAGGCTTTCCAGGAGAAGGGATTTGCAGGAACGATTATGGAAAATGAGCATTGCGATGGCTGGGCAGGCAGAATAATTAATTGACCTTGTTGAGGGGAATGATCTGGATGAATGAATGTCTTGGGATTACTGACCCGGCAATTGAAAAGCATACACCTGGATAAGGAAAGAGCTTGAAATCATTGAACTTTTTCTGATGTTTAGTAAGAAAGCTAGTTGGGAATTACGCGCGTTGTGCCAAAAATGCCTTCCACAAGGAGGCATAAAGCTCATTGCTGTTCAACAACCCGGCATGTGTGCCTCGCGCCGCAATGCCGCCTTGATTGAGCAGGACTATCTGGTCCGCCAACAACGGTACAAGATTCAATTTATGCGTTACAAGCAGCAGCATTTTGCCGCGGGTATAGGTGCGCAACACCTGTGAAAGCTCTTCCTCGGCCAGTGCATCGAGACTTGTAAACGGCTCATCAATAATAAGGAGCTTCCAATTTTCTTTTGCGAGACAGCGCGCCATGGCAATGCGCTGACGCTCACCGCCTGAAATGCCGGCGCCACCTTCGCCTAGGTTTCGTCCCGCGAGATGCTCGATGCCCGTTATCTTTATAAGCGCATCCACGGTTTCTTTTACGCAATAACTGCGTCCAAATTCTGCCTCTGCAAGAGTCGCGGCAATCTTTTCGGCCGGATAGGTGCGCAAGAGCCCAAGAATCAAACCCGCCTCTTGTTCAGCCGGCAGGCGCGAAACCAGCGGGAGTCCCAAAATACAGCGCAGCTTCTCATACTGCTTTTTGCCCAATTCCCTGAAAAGATGGGCGTTTGCTTTCTGCGGCTTTTCCCTGTCCGCGGAGACAACGCAGGCATTAAGTAAGTCGATGCATGTTTGAAATTGCCCGGTAAGTGATTTTTTTATGGTATCGACATTGGCGGCGGCCACGAGTTCCTTGCCGACAAGAATATTTTCTAGAACATCGGCATTGAGTATTTCCGTATCCTGGTCATAGGAATTAATGAATGCATATTGGAGTGGATCAGGAAGCCCGGTCATGGGAACACCACAGAACAGCACCTGTCCCGACGAAGGCTTTTCCTCGCCTGTCATCAGCCTGATAATTGTGCTTTTCCCTTCACCAGAGAGGCCCAGTAACGCGGTGGCTGTACCCTCATCACATCGCAGTGTAATGTTGTCTATTGCCGTACCTTCTTCATATGAAAAACTAATACGGGCCATTGAAAGAATTTCCGCTGATTCCAAATCCGGCAACGAGAGTTTTTCAGGTATATTACTTTCATACTCCTTTTGTTCTTCAAGATAAATTTTCTTCATTGGTGTCACCCACGCCTCCACCATAAATATGTCTCCGACCGCTCTGACTGGAAGCAGTAATTGTGGGATAAATGCAATAATCGTAACGAGAGAACCAGTATTCATGCTCCCGCCACTGATTTTTTCGGCACTTGCGACGACCATGCATATCATGATGATGGAAAATGATATTTCACGAAGGGAATCGCTTGTCGAAACAGCAATACGGCTCTTAATATTGTATTTGGTCACATAGTCAAATTGGGATTGTATTTGGGAAAAGAGAACATTTTGGTCACCAAAACGATGAAATGCACGCATAGATCCTAATCCTTCTCTGACAACAGGCCCCAGGGTGAGAAAGCCTTTTTTGCCTAGTTCGGTATCTTTTTTGCGCTTTTGCGAAAGTATAATAACCAATGACAGATACACAAGATCAACCGCCAGGATTATATAGACAAGAGAAATATTCCATGAGCCGACAATAACGAGAATCACAATAAATTGAATAACTGAAAAGAATGCCAAGGTATAGGTTGAATCCAGCGTCTGTCTGAGTGTTTCGTCAAGAATCATCGCGCTATACCAACTGGAGTCCTTCTTTTTTTCCGATGAATACCGATGCGCAAACATGCGCTCAAAATTCCGTGTGGCCATTGTTGTAAAGGCCGTACCAGACGCTCTGCTGGTAAACTGAATATACATGATAAATACTAGCCCGAGGCCGAGGGCTAGACATAGGCAGGTGATGCTTTTTGCATCAAAAAAATCAAGTTGATCTACGGAAGCTGCATCGATCAATTTTTTTTGTGCAAGCGGAATCAAAAAGCTGATCAAAAGCCGGGCTACAAAAAATATCTCGCCAACCAAGAACGATGCCCAGTTTTTTTGGGATATATTGCGGTGTACATACTCTATGCCAAGCATACACATCCTCCCTGCCCTTTTCTATGCCTGTGTTCCCTGCGCGGAAAAGGCCTCCCACAGGGCGGAATAGAGCGCGCTGCTCTGTTTGAGCTCAGCATGCGAACCTGTTGCGGCAATGCTGCCGTGTTCAAGCAATATCACTTTGTCGGCAAGCAACGGTACAAGATTCAATTTGTGCGTTACAAGCAACAGTGTTTTGTCGCAGGTATAGGCGCGCAACACCTGCGATAGTTCCGTTTCGGCGAGGACGTCGAGACTGGTAAAGGGCTCATCCACTATGAGTATTTTCCAATTTTCCTTTGCCAGGCAGCGGGCCAGAGCGATACGCTGACGCTCGCCCCCAGAAATAGCAGATCCACCTATCCCAAGTTTTCGCCCAAGCAAGTGCCGTATTCCTGTTGTATCGATAAGAGTATCGACTGTTTCCTGTACGCAATACCTGCGCCCGAAATCGGCCTCTGCGAGCACCGTCACTATTTCTTCATCCGTATACTGTTGCAGAAGACTTTCCATCAGCCGTATTTCATGAGATGCCGGAAGCCTCGACAACAGAGGCAGCCCGAGGATGACACGCAGCGGCTCATATTGCTTTTTCCCCAATTTTCTGAACATTTCAGCCGGTGTAACACAGTGACGCAAGGCTTCCAGAATATCCACGAATTGTCCGCCGATATCTTGCAGCGTGGAAGCAACGGCCGCACGGGGGATCAACGTCTTCCCCATCAGGATATTCCCCAGCGCGTCATCATTGATAATGTCTGTTTCCTGGCTATAAAGATTTATGAAGGCGTTTTGAAGCGGTGATGGCAAAGCGGAAATGGCCACATTGCAAAAAAGTGCCTCTCCGGATTCAGGTTTTTCTTCACCTGTACATAATTTTATGATTGTGCTCTTCCCCTCACCGGAAAGGCCCAGCAAGGCGGTAGAAGAATTCATATCACACTGCAGCTCAAAACCACCAATATGTGCAGCGTTCGCATCATCGGAGTTTGTATAAGAAAAACTGATTTCCCGAAGAGAAATTATCTCTGTCGCATTTAGGTCCGGCAAAGCGAATGTTTCCGGAAATGTCGCCTCATAGCCGCTTTGTATTTCTTCGTAGCGGGCCTTGACCGGCTGGGTCAGCGCTTCCACATCCAGCACCGATGCTATTGACTGGCAGGGCATCAGTATCTGTGGAAT
>JAJFUL010000236.1 GCA_021372425.1 Spirochaetaceae bacterium | reverse complement strand
CACCCTTCACCCCGGAGCGGGTCCTTATGGCCATCCGCAAGGCGGCCGGCGGCCAGGCATAGCCGGTTCAGCTCTGCTGCTGTTGGTTGTCCTTTGCGAGCAGGCTTTTCGTCTTGAAGAAGAAGGGCAGCGACGCAAGCTGTGCGACCACCGAGAAGACGACCAGCGCCATTATCGATCTGTCGTAGAGGATTCCCATCGCCCAGCTTCCGATGAACCATGCGAGGCCAAAGCCACAATTGAAAATCCCGAACGCGGTGCCTCGCTTGTCCTTCGGTATCATTGTCGTAACTGCAGCTTTCAGGATGGACTCCTGGGCTCCCATGCCGACGCCCCAGAGCATGATGCCCACGACCGCCAGGCCCGTGGAGCTGGACAGGAAGACGAAAGGCGCGAAGAAGGCCGAAATTGCCGAGGCAATGATAATGGCCGTCATTCCCCGCTTGTCGTACATGCGTCCGAAGAACAATGCGGCCAGTGCGTCGACGCCCATCGCTACGGAGTAGAGCATGGGGACCATGCTGTTGGAAAGAAGGCCTGTCTTGGCAAAATGGTAGGACATGAGCGGGAAGTCCGCAAAACCAATGGCCAGGCAGGCAATGCCGGCCAGATAAAACCAGAATGCACCCTTGATGCTCTTGACGTCATGCGGGGTTTCCTTGGTTTCGAATTCGCTGGGATTTGGATATTTCTTTTTGGCAAAAAGAAGAATTCCCATCGTTATAAGAGCCGGAATACCGAGCAGCAGGAAGCAGAGTGAGTAGGCGGAAAGCTCTTCCTTGTCGCCCTTGACCATCAGCACGACGGAAAGCATGAGCGGCCCGACGAAGGCCCCGATCTGATCGAGGACTTCCTGGAGGGCGAATCCTTTGCCGGCGCCAACTTCCTGTGCCGCGAACGAAGCTATCGTCGTTTTCGAAGGACTCCTGATCGCCTTGCCGAAGCGCTCGATCAAAAGCAGGGCGCAGGCATAAACCCAGCCGAATTTCGTTGCAAGCGCGAGGGCAGGGATTGCGATAAGATTGATCGCATAGCCGATGATGGTCAGCGTCCAGTATCGTTTGGTCTTGTCGCTAATATAGCCTGCGACAAGCCGGAAGGCATATCCTATGAATTCGCCAAGCCCGGAAATGAAGCCGACTGTGGATGCGGAAGCGCCGAGCAGGAGAAAGTAGGGCCCGATAATGCTCCGCGCTCCTTCGTAGGTTAAATCAGAAAAAAGACTTACGATGCCAAGCAGCACCAGGAATGCGTAGGCGTTTTTCTTTTTCTGTTTATCTGGATCTATTGTATCGGTCATGAAACGCTCCTGTAATATGTAACAACTGTTACATATTACAGGAGCGTTGGTCAATAGGTACTGAAGCGAATATAGCCTGTGAAGGGTAGCTCGCTCTTTACGGAAGCTTGTCGAGCTCTGCCTTGAAAGCAGCACGGAGTTCTGCTGTTGAGAAGTTGAAGTCTCCTTTCCCGGCAATCCGTTCCTTCATGGCGGCAATTTCGGCTCGCAAAGTGTAATCGATATATTTCCTTTCCTTCCTGCTCAGCGTATCAGGATAAATGGGCTCCCCGAATTCCACCGTGACATTCTGCCGCGGAGTAATGTGAAAGCTCCCCGCCCGCATTACCTTCTCCGTGTTGCTGAGGCAGACAGGAATGATCGGAACATTGGCGAACAGGGCGGCATGCAGGCCTCCGCGCTTGAATGCGCCGACACCGGAGCCCTGGTGGACATATCCTTCGGGGAAAAGAATCAGGCTCCGCCCATGCTTGAGCCTTTTGATCATCGTCTTGAAGGCATTCACCTCGGCTTTCTGGTCGCCCTGGTTCACGAAGACAGCGCCACTCGCCCGCATCCAATAGGAGAAGACGGGAATGTGGGCAAAGACGCCGTTGGCGACGAAAGCGGCCTTGGTCGGCAAGGCCTCATACAGGGTGGGGATATCTGCGGGCGAGCGGTGATTCGAGGCGAACAGATACGTGCCATTCCGATCAAGCTTGTCGGCTCCGATAATCTTCAGCCGGACTTGGGCGATCTTGCATATCGTATGCGACCACGCCTTGAATGTATCGAAAATGTACTGTTCGCGTTCGATGCTGGCTTTCATCACCAGGGATTTGGGAACACGGTTCAAGGTCTTTACGGTCGTGCTCAGGATCCTGGACAAGAACATGAGGCGATCCTCTTCGCGCATGACCTTGAAAATAGCAAGAAGAGGATTCTTGCTCTCTTTTATCAATTTGACATAGCGGGTCTCGTTCATCTCAGCTTCGACATCTGACAGCTCTTCGGGCAGCAGCCAGCCAGGCAGCTTTTCTGAGTCGTTTTTCTTTTCGGCCTCAATGATTCCGGTGTGCAAATCGTTGTTCATCTGAAAACCTTCCTGTATGGTGACTGCAATCACAAAAGTCCCAAGTATTAGCCCATCACAAGGCTCATTCCCAGAGCAGGTTTGCCCTTTCCTCCCATGCGTCGGCCGCTGTTCTGCATTTTTCTGTCAGGGCCGCCACGTCTTCCCCGATCGGCAATTGCGTCGAATGGGCGCCTGATCTTTCAACCATAGCCTGAAGTTTTCCCTGGTTGTCAAGCAGGGGGCATGGCCTGAGCATGTTTTCATTGAAAGGCTGGTTGTTGGCGTACTCCTTGAACAGAGGCTGTTTCAGCGTATCCAGGAGGCTCATGTCGTGGATGTTGGCGCCCGAATAATGGATGAATGCGCAGGGTTCGACGTCGCCGTCGGCGTTGATGTGCAGATAGCTTCTCCCTCCCGCGATACAGCCTCCCGAGAATTCGCCGTCGTTCCAGAAATCGATGAGGAACAGAGGCCGTTTCTCCCTCGATTTTCTGACTTGGTGATACATGAACTCCCTGTCGTCGGGCGTGGCCAGGAGATCGAGCCGGGCGTCCTGCCCCAGTGGCATGTAGGTGAAGTACCAGCCGAAATAGCTGCCTTGCTCGACCATGAAATCGAGCCATTCATCCGAGCCGACAATATCAGCATTGTAATGATGATAGCAGGTCGAAAAGCCGAAAGGCACTCCGTGACTCTTGAGAATATGCATGGCGTCAAGCACCTTTTGGTACGTGCCCGCGCCGCGCCGCATGTCGGTCTCCTTTTCATAGCCTTCTATGCTGATGGCCAGCAGTATGTTGCCAAGCCGGCAGGATTCTTCGGCGAAATGCTCGTCTACCATTGTAGCGTTTGTAAAAGACAGGAACATGCAATCTTTGTGATGCTCCGCCAGGCGGAAGATATCTTCTGAGCGTACCAGTGGTTCGCCGCCCGAATAGATATACATGTAGATGCCGAGTTGCCTTCCCTCGGTAATGATGCGATCGAGGGTGGCGTAGTCTAGGTTGGAGGTTTTGCGGTAATCGGCGGCCCAGCAGCCTGTGCAGTGCAGGTTGCAGCTGGCTGTAGGATCCATGAGAATGGCCCATGGAATGTTGCAGCCTTCCCTTTTCATGATTTTTTCGCGCTTTGGGGCGGAAATGAAGGCGGAATTCACGGCGAAGTTGGAGACGAACTTTTCTTGGATGGAAGGATGGACATTTTTGAGGATAGTGTTGATCATGATGTTCCAGTTGTTGGACGGATCCTTGGCGACCTGGTCCAGTGTGCGGAACATCCCCTCGTTCTTGCCCGATTTGTCCAGGCTGTGCGCCCAGTTGACCAATTCAGGCAATCTTTTGGCTGGATCTTCCCTGATTCTGCGAAGCTCTTGCTTTACTACGCTGGATGCGACACTGGCTTTGATGGACATTTTAGCAACCTCCTCCTTTCGCGATTTTTCACCCTGAATCAAATAAGTAAAAAAAGACCTTCACCGAAGCCTTGGCAACGATGAAGGTCTTGCACACCCATTTGGGCAAATCGGCCCGGGACGCTCCCGCGTCCGTATTGACGGATCCGATTCTTCCGGAGATGTTTCATGCTCAATCAAATTCATCCCCGGAGCAGCTACTCCCCTTCTGAAAACTGATATTTTTCTAATGGCCAATTTGAGGCCTATTTTGCATCCTCAACACCGAGTACCACCTTGTCCGCCTCATTTTCCTTTTCGCGGACGGCTTTTGCTTCCTTGTACTTCTGTTCTTCGCCAGCCCAGAGCTTGTCTGCGACCGGCGTCCAGTTTGCGGAAACCGAGTCGCATTTCGCTGCAAGCTCATCCACGTCTTCTTCGTCGACGGGCTGGGTCGAGTGGGCGCCTGCTTCATGTACGATATCCCTCAGCATCTGGGGATTGTCAAGGAGTGGGCAGGGCTTGAGCTGGTTTGCGTTGAAGGGCTGCCGCTTCCTGTATGCCTGGAAAATCGGTGAGCGAAGCGCATCGATCAGCGAAACATCATGAATATTCACGTTCGAATAGTGGATGAATGCGCAGGGTTCGACATCACCTGCCGCATTGATGTGCAGGTAACTCTTACCGCCTGCGATACAGCCATCGACGTACTGGCCATCATTCCAGAAATCGAGGAGGAATATCGGCTTTTCTTCCCTCATTCTCCGTACCCAATGGAACATGTACTCGCGCTGCTCTGGCCTTGCGATGAGATCGAGATTCGCATCCTTCCCCAGTGGCATGTAGGTAAAATACCAGCCGAACATGCAGCCCTTCTCAACGAGGAAATCGAGGAAGGCGTCGCTGCCGACGGACTCGATGTTTTTGGAGTGGTAGCAGGCGCTGAAGCCGAAGGGGGCGCCTGCCTTCTTCATTCTGTCCATTGCCTCGATGACTTTCTGATAGGTACCATTGCCGCGGCGGAAATCGGTCGCGTCCTCGAAGCCTTCGATGCTGAAGGCGAGAGCGAAATTGCCCACATCGACAAGATCATTTACGAAGGCGTCATCGACCAGTGTTCCATTGGTAAAAGCCAGGAAAACACAATCGTCATGCTTTCGCGCCAGCTCGATGATATCTTTCTTGCGCATGGTCGGCTCGCCGCCCGAGTAGATATAGAAATATATTCCAAGCGCTTTGCCCTGCGTTATGATGCTGTCGAGGGTGTCGAAATCCATGGCATCTTTCTTGGAATACTCGGCGGCCCAGCATCCTGTACAATGAAGGTTGCAGGCGCTGGTCGGGTCCATCAGGATTGCCCATGGCACATTGCAGTCATATTTGGATTTCATCTTGAGGGCGGTTGCATTCCCCACCATGGCGGAATTGTAGACGAAATTGGCGACAAACTGGTTGCGCACCTTGGGAGCCAATTCGCTGAAGGCGCGCAGGACAAGCCCATGATAGTTATTTTCTGGCTCACTCATTATTTTCTTGACTGACAGGAGCTGTCGTTGCATGTGCCCGCGCTGCGCAAAGGGCATGAGCATGTCGACAGCCCTTGGGACATTTCTTTCCGGATCCTTGCCCAGGTATTGCACTACCTGTTTGACTACCTGCGTTCCCACCGCCTGCTTCATGTTGGCCATAATACGATATTATCCTCCGAATAGATTTAGAAAACCAGAATACCTAAATCTGGTCACTTCCCTGGATACATGTCATTTCCTGAGGCTGTTCAGGAAAAGGGTCACCGAGCTCATGCCCGCATCGACGAAATTCATTTCGGTCAGGACCGAGCTGACGATAAACGATTGAATGAGCGAAAGAAGAGTGAGCGAGATGGCTGACGAGTCGATCGGTTTGAAGAAGCCCTCGTGCTTACCTTCATCCAGGAGCGACTTGAAAATGTCCTGCAACGATGTGTTGTAGTCCTGGACTTTTTCCTTCACCTTCAGATTCCCGTTCTTGATCTGGAACCAGAAATCCACCATCAGCCCCGTGGATTTGTAATTCTGGGCGATATCCTGCAGCACGGCCTTGGTGACTCCCTTGATCTTGTCGTCGATGGACAGGTAATTCGACGCCATGATCAGCTTCGAATCAGCCTCGATTTTGGAAAGCACGGAGTCAAGAGCGAAATAGTATATCTCTTCCTTGTTTTTGAAATAATTATAGAGAGAAGTACGGCTGCAGCCGCACCTGGATGCTATCTGGCCAAGATTAGCCTCTTGGAATCCAGACTGGGAAAAGACATCCAGCGCTTTGGAGACAATCTCGCGCTTCTTTTGCTCCCGATCGACGATCTTGGGCAATTGGTTCCTCCGGCTTTATTCTGACACCTGTGTCAATAATAATATAACAGAATCCAGCCGTCAAGTCTGATCCTTTTTCTCGAGCCATTTCCTGTAATTTGTAATGGCTTGTCAAAAATAATGGCCAGCCTGATAATCAATTCATAGAACATGAATGCAATAATAGACAAATTTGGCCATGTAGTGACCGCATCGATACAGAACCATCCGGGAAGGGCCCTGCAACTCCTAAAACTTGGCTATGGCGCCAGCGGGCTGCAGGCGAAGGTCTTGCCAAACCGTCAATTGCTTCCGCACCAGCAATACGCGGCACTCAACTGCAACAGGGCGATCCAGAAGCCTCTGCAGGAGCCTGGCAATTCGGCAGTCGTCAACCTGTTTCTTCCTTGCGAGCTTCTGCAGGCGATGGGCCTGGCGCCGCAGTTTGTGGAAGGCCTTGCAGGTTACCTTGACGGTGCCTGCTGTGAGCATGGATTCATCGAATATGCGGAAGACTGGGGCATTCCCAGGACCTATTGCTCCTACCACAAGACGCTGCTCGGCGCCGCCCTGTCCTCGGTGCTCGAAAAGCCCCGTTTCATCGTCCAGACCACGCTCGCCTGTGATGCCAACATGAACACATTCCGGACGCTCGCCGAACATTGGCAGGTGCCGCTTTTCGTGCTGGATGTGCCCGATGTATGTACTGGCGAGACAGTCGACTATGTTGCGGAGCAATTTCGCCGTATGAGCGCTTTCATGGAAGATGTTACGGGCATGCAGATCGATTCCGACAGGCTGAGAGAAGTGATCAGGCTAGAAAATCGGTCCGCGAGGCTTTACGCGCAATACCGGAACCAGCTTTCAACCAGATACATCCCCAACGACGCCACTTCAGAAATGAACAAGATCTTTTTCACGCACGTGCTGGCCGGGACGACGGCGGCGGAAAAATATTTCTCGATGATGCTGGAGGATGCAGAAAAAGCTGCTTCGGCCGGCGATAAGGTGCGCATTCTCTGGATCCACACGCTTCCCTTCTGGCAGGATTCAATCCGGGAAATTTTCGCACCTGGCTCGAAATACCAGCTTTTGGGCTCAGACCTCAATTTCGATTTCCTGGATGAGATGGATGAAGAGCGACCTTTTGAAGCGATGGCGCGCAAGGCGCTCCGCAACAGCATGGGAGGCGATATGCAGCGCCGGACGGGAAGGGCGATCGAGATGGCGAAGGTGTTGAAGGCTGACGGCGTCGTCTGGTTCTGTCAATGGGGATGCAAGCAAACGCTTGGCGCCGCTTACCTTGCCAAGGAGATGATCGAGAGCGCAGGATACCCGGTGCTTCTGTTGGATGGTGACGGTTGCGACCGGCAGAATATCAACGAAGGCCAGATGGCCACGCGTCTTCATGCTTTTCTGGAAATGCTGGGGGCCCCGAAATGATCGACTATGTGTGCCGCTATGCGCCGATCGAACTGATTGCCGGTTTTGGCGAACAGTGCAGATACTACAATCTTCCAGTCGAGCATTTTGCCGGTTCTGACAGGCTGATCCATCGGAATGTCTGTAGTTTTTCGCGGTCGTTGCTGGAAAAGAGGAGTGGCATTAACGTGGGGCCGTTGCTGCTTACGGACTGCTGCAACTCGATACGGCGCGCGGGCGATGTGCTCAGTGCGCAAGGACAGCGCGTATTCATGCTGAACCTGCCGCACAATGATGATTCGTGCGCGAAGAAGCTCTATGCAAATGAACTGATGAAATTGATGCTGGATTATGGTGCCTATTCGGGGCGGACTTTCGATGCAGGGGCATTCAGCGCAGCCTGCAAAAATGCTGCCGGGAAGGCTGCTGGCTCTGTAGAAGGGCCTTATATCGCTGTCATGGGAGCGAGGATGAGCGACGAGCTTCTCTGGAAGATCCAGGGGGAATCGCTGCTTCCGCTCAGGAACGTCACTTGCACGGGGCTGCGCAGCATCGGCGTTCCACCCGAAACCACTGATGCAGCCGCTCTTTTGGAATGGTACGCCGGTGAATTGCTGTCTCAGATCCCCTGCATGCGGATGGCAGATGTCAGCAGCCGGCGGCGCCTCGTTCTCGACCCGAACCTGAAGGCGATAGTCTACAATACGGTCAGCTTCTGTGATTTCTATGGATTTGAGTTTGCAGGCCTGAGAAGGGAGATTTCGGTGCCCATCCTCAAGCTGGAAACTGATTATACTCCCCAGTCCGCTGCCGAACTCCGGACCAGGGTCGAGGCTTTTTTCGAAAGTATAGACAACCTGCGGGGCATTGCGACCGGCCAAAACTCGGCGGGAAAAAGAGAAAAAAGAGCTGCAGGCAGGAGCGTGGCAAGCGGTTGCAGGCAGGATGTTCCCAGCGCCACTGCCTCCATAGCGGAGAGCAGGTCGACTGACAGGTATTTTACGGCCGGTATCGACTCAGGATCTACATCGACCAACGCGGTCATCATGGACAGCCATCGGAATATCATGGCGAGTGCGACGGTGCTGACCGGGACGAGGGTTGGCGAAAGCGCCCAACGTGCCTTTCACGAAGCCTTGGTGAAGGCCGACCTGTCGCCAGCGGAAATCAGGCACATAGTCACAACAGGCTATGGCAGGCGCAATACAGGTTTTGCAGCTGATGTGGTAACCGAGATAACCTGCCATGCCAAAGGGGCCTTTTTCCTGAATGGAAAAGTGCGGACTGTCGTCGATATCGGCGGGCAGGACAGCAAAGTCATAAGGCTCGACAGGCACGGCGTCGTGAAGGATTTCGCGATGAACGACAAATGTGCGGCCGGCACGGGAAGGTTCCTGGAGATGATGGCTCAGTCGCTTGGAATCAGCATTGAGGAGATGAGCCTCTGCGGAAAGACCTGGAACGAGGGCATAACAATATCGAGCATGTGTTCCGTGTTCGCCCAGTCAGAAGTTGTGTCGCTCATCGCGGAAGGCAAGAAACTGGAGGATATTGTCCATGGTCTCGACCTGTCGATAGCTTCGAAAGTCATTGCGCTGGGAGGCCGGGCTCCATTGGAGCGCGAATGTATGATGACGGGCGGCGTCGCCAACAATTCGGGCGTCGTCGAAGCAATGGAACAGAAGCTTGGGTGTCAGGTACTCGTGCCGGACCAGCCTGAGTTGTGTGGAGCGCTGGGCGCGGCGCTTCTCGCCCTGGAGGCTCATTGAAATGCTGGAGGATCAGGGACGAAAGACAGAGGAAAGTGACGTTGCGGAATTCGGGAAGCTTTTCGGAATGATGAAAGCGTCGCGGCATTGTGTGGCGTTTACGGGCGCTGGAGTCAGCACTTTTTCGGGAATTCAGGATTTTAGGGGGAAACACGGCCTCTACAGGACGACAAATGCACAGAAGATATTCGACATAGCGGTCTTCAGGCAGGATCCATCCTACTATTACTCGATGACGAAAGATTTCATCTACGGGCTCGACGAAAAGAAACCGTCGATTGTCCATCAGGTGCTGGCAAAACTTGAAAAGCTCGGAATCCTGCAGGCGGTCATAACGCAGAATATCGACCTTCTCCACCAGAAAGCCGGGAGCAGGCATGTCATCGAAATCCACGGAACGCCTGAGCCCCACCACTGCACTGGCTGCGGTCAGGC
>JAJFUL010000105.1 GCA_021372425.1 Spirochaetaceae bacterium | reverse complement strand
CGCTCGGCACATCGTAGATTGCTTCCCTGTCCGGGGTCAGGCGCGCCCTGCGCGTCATTATTTCGCCAAAATGTTCTCCCATTGATTCCTCCTCGGTTATGGTGAAGCCCCTCGTCATCAACGAAGAGGACGTGAGGTATGAATCATCTCTCATCAAGCATACCACGTTCCTGGATTCTGTCAATCCGGAATCAAAAAGACGAAGGGGAAAAGCACAAGGCGGGCCGCCAGAGCGCCAACACCCTCATATCGATCCTAAACTTTGCAGTCTCCTTTCCATTATCGGGCCTTGATGCTGATGTCGCCTGAAACCGTGCTGAGCCTTAACGGAACGCCTCCAGCCCCCAGGCGAATGCTCCTCGAACCATGCGAAACAGGGCCATCATGATCGATGTCGCCCGAAACGGTGGACCAGGAGAGCGAGGCATCGAAGTCTTCAGGGTAGCTGAAATCAATATCGCCCGATACCGATGCTATTATCGTCCTGTCGCACTGAGCATCGGCTTCCACCTCGATTGTCCCCGATGTGGTCTGTACATCGAGCGCCTCCGAACAGCGTGCAACGGCAACGTCGCCTGAGATGCTGGAAACATTCACATTGCCTGAGCACTGTTTCAGTACGATATCGCCCGATGTCGAGCGCAGGGCAATGTCACCCATCCTGTCGGCAACGAAAATATCGCCCGCCACTGTGACGATGGTGACCATCTCCACGGTGGCGGGAATGCGCAGCTCGATTTCATCGGGTTCGTCTTTCGCCCTATAGGTCTGTATCTCGAGGCAGCCCGCATCGGGCTGGCTGAGGCGCATCCTGGCCGCGTTGTCGCCTTCCGCTTTGATTGAAAGGCCGGAAAGGGACAGAAAGACACTCACATCGCTCTGGCGGCAGCGCAGGGTCAGCCGCCTGATGGATTCGCCGGGAAAGCTTTTTGAGAAGTCATCACCGTCATTATCGTCATCATCTTCTTCGTCGTCTTCATCCTCATATTCGAATCTGGCCTTGAATCCGGATCTGCTTTCCTCATCCCCGGAATCGTCCATCATCGAATCCGCCCGACTGCCTTTTTGTTGCTTGAAAATCCTCGCCATGTCGCGCAGGCGATCAATCAAATCGTCCAGATTTTCGCCATCGATGGTGATATGGGCTGAATGGGGTTTCTTGCGTGCGGACTCGCCATGCGCGGACTCGCCATGCGCGGACTCGCCGCGCACTGACTCGTCATACTCAGGCCCTGTTTCGGCTCCTCCCTGCCCCGCATCCGCTTCCTGCGCTTTTTCTTCTTTTGCGGCGGCCACGAAAGCCGTGGAAGGGGATGCTGCCTCCGGGGCAGCCGCCCCTTCCGGGCGCGAGGCTATGCCCGCTTCCATTCGAAGCGACGCCGCCAGCGAATCAGGCGGCTCCAGGCCGGCAATGATCTGTTCTTCGGCTAGGCCTTCCTGCTGGCGGGAAAGTTCGTCGATATGATCTTCCATTTCCAAAATGATGTCGGCCCTCGTGGCCTCATCAAAACCATACAATCCATCAGTCAGAACCTGTATATATTCCTTACGCGTCATAGTCTTTCCTTCGTCCGAAGACAAATCCGGGCTTGTTCGCTCCTGTCATATTCCTTCCGCATCTCAACGAGCAGTGCGGAACCTGCCGGCGTCACCGCATAATACTTGCGCGGATGGCCGACATCGGGGGTCTCCCAGACCGAAGCGATGCTACCATCCTTTGTCATGCGCATCAGGAGTGGATAGAGCGTACCCTCGGATACCTCAATCCCGGCGGCCTTGAGCGATTCCATCATCTCGAGGCCATAGCTGCGCCCCTGCCCTCCGAGCAATTCCAGGATGCACAGCTCGAGAAAGCCTTTCCTGAACTGGCTTTTCCATTTTTCAAAAAGCTCATTTTCCATGTCCATGGACTATTCCTTGTGCGTGGCTACTGGCCATGCGAACTTCATCACAGGGGAGGATTCTTGTCGATGGCCATCTTCCTGTAAAGATCGAAGGCTTCCTGGTTTGAGTATAGGTCAGTATGGCCGGTCCTGCCATACATATCGCTCGGTCCGAAGCTATTGCCGCCAACCGACCGGTACCCGCCCTTACGGGCAAACCTGAAGTGCTTGGGCCTGGATGATCTTTCAGACAAGGCCTTATTCCCACCCTGCGGAACCTGCCCTTCCGTGCGAGGCGTACCGGAAACCGCGTGCGCCATTTCCATGAGTGAATGCAGGATGTGCCAGACGCCCATTGGAATCGCTCTGCTTGTCATCTTCTTTTCTCCTTTCAAAAATACTTTGTATTACATAATATAATTCAGTGCAAAATATTTTGCAAGCACAGTAATGAAAAAATCGACGATTGGCGGAAAATGTTGACCGAAGTCATTTCCTGCGCAAGAATGAACCCATGCAAGCCGATGCACACCTGCACGCACCCGCCCTCGCCCAGAAAGAGCCGGATTTCATGGCCCGCCTCCCGGTTGATGGCTGGCGCGGCGCGCTCGTCGCCCATGATGAGGAAGAGCTTGCCGAGACGCTCAGACTGAGAGCCGGCATGCCCCCCACCCTCCTTGGTTTTGGGATTCATCCGCAAGGCCTGCGCTGGGATACCCTCGGGCTGCTGGCCGATCTCGCCAGGGATGGAAAGATCGATTTCGTGGGGGAGGCGGGCTTCGACCTATTCGGTGATACGCTCATGCGTATCCGGAACGAAAAGAATCTGGCAGAACAAAAGCGGGCGTTTGAATACCA
>JAJFUL010000220.1 GCA_021372425.1 Spirochaetaceae bacterium | reverse complement strand
AACTGCCAGTACCTGACATTTCAGACCTTCTTCGGCCAGTTTGCGGCTCTCTTTCCGCTGCTGGTCGCCTCACCGCGCTACTTCGATGGCGCTATCGAGTTTGGCGTCCTGATGCAGATCTCAAACGCCTTCTGGCAGGTGAACGAAGCGCTGTCCTGGTTCATCAACAACTACACCGTATTCGCCAACTGGCGGGCGGCGGTGGACCGATTGACCGAGTTTGGCGGCGAGATCAAGCGCGAGTCTAAAGCGAAAGTTGTGGGCGCGCGCATTGAGACGACCGCTCACGACACGATCGAATTGAAGGACGTGTCTGTAGCTTTGCCCACGGGGACGCCACTGCTCGCGCCCATGACGCTGAGCCTGAAGCCGAACGAAGCGGTGCTGCTGAAGGGGCCGTCAGGCTGCGGCAAGAGCACGCTCTTTCGCGTCCTCACCGGTCTGTGGCCGTTCGCGGCTGGCCGCATCAGCGTGCCTGAGGGCGCCTCGACGTTGTTCCTGCCGCAGCGGCCCTACATGCCGATCGGGACCTTGCGCGAGGCGCTGTGGTTTCCGGCCCGGCCACCGTCGGATGGGGACGGGGACGGCGAGGCACACGCGGCACTGGCGGCGGTCGACCTGTCCGCACTGGGGGAGCGCCTGGACGAGGCAGCGCATTGGACGCACGTGCTCTCGCCGGGCGAACAGCAACGCGTGGCGATCGCCCGAGCCCTCCTCAACAAACCGGACTGGCTGTTCCTCGACGAGGCCACGTCGGCACTCGAGGAGGACCACGAAGGGGAGCTCTATCGCATGCTCGCTGACGACTTAGGGGGAACGACACTGATCAGCATCGGGCATCGGCGCTCACTCGAAGCGTATCACCAGAGGATGATCACGTTTGAAAAAGAGTCCGGGCAGCCCGGGCAGATCCGATCCGATAGTCTCGAGTCGCCACCCCAAGTAACTCACGAGGCTACCGGAACAGAGGGCTAAGAAAAGCGGAGACGGCAGGGAGGAAGGACGGTATTCATCGTTCAAGACAGGGTTTTGTCATCAGGCTTGCCAAGGCACGCCAATATTTCTACAATAAAAATCGTTGTTTGCCGATTCAAGGGCAATTCTGCATTTCTTGGTGAGGTCCAGGCGAAATGGAAATGGCAGGGGTCCTGCAGGATCTTCTTAAAAAAATGCTACAGGGCGATCCCGGAATCAAGGCGGTCTACCTTTTCGGGTCACATGCCGACGGCACGGCTACTAGGCGATCCGACATCGATCTGGCTTTCCTCTTCGAGGAAGCCGGCTACCGGGCTGATCCCCTGGATCCCTTTTACCGGGCTCAAGTCATAGCCGCCAATCTGGGCGAATCGCTCCGGAGGAAGACCGATGCCGTGCTTCTCAACTCCTCTTCTCTGGAAATGGCCTACGAAATAGTGACCACGGGAGTATGCGTCTACGAGGTGGGTCGCGATGATAGAGCGGTCTATGAAGCCAGGGTGATGGGGCTGTGGTTCGATTTCAAGCCGTTTGTCGAAGAGCTCCGAGCACTGTTTCTTGCGAGCCTCCAGGAACAAGAATAGGTCTGAAGGGGATGAAATCCGTAGAAAAGAAACTCATGGAAATCGAAGATCGCGTCTCGAGGCTTAGAGAGTTGTCTTCCGATATTGCCTCTTTTGAAGATTATCAAGCATCCAGGAACTACCGGGAGATGGTCGAACGAAACCTTCAAGTGCCATCGAAGGCTGTCTTGATGTTGGAAAAATCATCATCTCTCGGGAAAAACTCCTGCAGCCGGAAGGACAATAAAAGACACAAAAGACAACTATCTACAGAAAA
>JAJFUL010000205.1 GCA_021372425.1 Spirochaetaceae bacterium | reverse complement strand
GTCAGGAGCGACTAACGAAAAACAGGCTGGAATATTCCCAAAAGGCGAGGAATTTTACGCAGGGATGGCATTATGCGGTTCAGTCATGCAGTCAAGCCGCTCGCTTTCAGCAGGACATCAAGTCGAAACTTGTAGAGACTTTGTGAAGAGTAGGTAAGGGAAAATTGAACTCAAGGCCATAAGAGTTGGAATTCAGTTACCTCCTCGCTGTGATGCTTCGATGGCTAAAAACTCCGTAAGGAATTGCAGCTCTCGCAACATGCTTTTGCAAAGGTAATGGGTGTTTCGTATCTGTGAAAATCCAAGAATGTAGAATAGTCACGAATTTATTCTATTACCACTGGAATAAATATTCCAGTGGCAGTATACTATAATCCATGAAGCTGTCGGAACTGCGCGATATTGCGGCGCGTCAGAAAGAGGCGGTCGAGACCTTGGACAATGGGCTCGAGAGGGAGGCGCTTGCCGGCTTGCCCGATATCACGACCCACGCACTCATTGTCTCTGGCATTCGCAGATGTGGTAAAAGCACGCTTCTGCGTCAGTTTACGAGAAAACTGGCGAGGCCGTATTTCTATTTCAATTTCGATGACCTGCGGCTTCTTGGCTTTGAGACGGGCGATTTCACTCTCCTTGATACGGTGGTCGCCGAGTCGGGCGCAAGGTTACTGTTTTTCGACGAAATTCAATCGGCGGCGAACTGGGAGCTCTATATCAGGCAAAAACTCGATGAGCACTTTCAGATTGTCGCGACTGGCTCGAATGCGTCGCTCTTGAGCGGTGAGCTCGGCACAAAGCTCACGGGCAGGCATATCACCAAAGAACTCTATCCCTTTTCCTATAGCGAGTTCCTGGCGTTCAGAAATTTGGCCGGAGGGGTCGGTTCACTCAAAGCGTATCTTGAAGACGGAGGCTTTCCTGAGTACTTAAAAACCGGGAACCGCGACATTCTTTCGCAGCTGCAGACCGATATCCTCTATCGCGACATCGCGGTGCGCCACGGAATTCGTGACATAGGATCGTTGAAGCGGCTCTTCACCTATATTCTTTCCAATGCGGCAAACCTTGTCTCTCCGAGCAACTTGACGGGAATCATAGGCGTAAAATCGCCCCAGACGATCCTCGATTACATGTCATATTTTGAGGCCGCGTATCTCATCGACCTGGTGCCGCGATTCGCGTGGTCGGCAAAGGCCCAGGCGCTCGCCCCCAAGAAACTCTATGTGGTGGATCCAGGGCTTATCGCCACCGGTTCTGTTTCGTTCACGAAGGATGAAGGCGCCTTGCTCGAGAACCTTGTATTCATGGAACTCAGGCGCAGAACGAGCGATATCTATTATTTCTCCGATAAAGAGAGTGAATGTGACTTTGTTGTACATCCCCACAGCGGTGCGCCTCTCTGCCTCCAGGTCTGCTACAAACTGACCGCCGACAATGAGGCGCGTGAAATAGCCGGCCTTGTGGCGGCGCTCTCATTCTTCGACCTGAACGAAGGTTCTATTATCACCGCGGATACCCAGGATGAGATCATCCACAAGGGCAAAAGAATCCATGTCAGGAAGGGCTTTGAGCCCATCCTTTGATGTCCTTCCCAGTACGCAAGCGGCTGTCAGTAAAGAAATCCATGCCCGGTGAGCATCAAAGCCCGCGGCAAGTCTCCCCGCGAGGCTGTGAAGGGGCGCAACCTCTCAGGCAGTGCCGCCGTGCGGCGCACCATAGTCGATTCAAGGTGTTCGATGATGGATTTGTTCATATTACAGAAACATTATTGCAAAAACGTTCCTGTTTCAAGAACAAATGTCCATTAAGCATTAGGGGAAAAGTAAATTACATTGCCTTGGTGAATTATCACACATAAAGCGGAGCCTTCATGGATTCAATTCTCAAGCTTATCGGTCGTTCGGAAGAACTTTTCGCCGCGGACGTGACCGCGTGTGAGAGGGAAATTTCTGCAGCGGTGCACGCCTCCCGCTTCCTGGTTATCGGAGGGGCAGGCTCGATCGGCCAGGCGGTGACGCGCGAAATTTTCGCGCGAAACCCGAAGCTGCTCCATGTTGTGGACATAAGCGAAAACAACATGGTCGAGCTGGTGCGCGACCTTCGTTCTTCCATAGGTTACACCGACGGGGAATTCGCCACCTTCGCCAT
The DNA here is from genome assembly GCA_021372425.1 of Spirochaetaceae bacterium. Classification (GTDB taxonomy): domain Bacteria; phylum Spirochaetota; class Spirochaetia; order Treponematales; family Rectinemataceae; genus JAFIHQ01. The sequence goes on along the minus strand of JAJFUL010000205.1, from coordinate 3,683 downwards.
CGATGCTGGCAGCGACATCTTCGATGCATTCATCGCGTCCGGCCCCGGATACGACTACGTGCTCAATCTCTCGGCACTCAAGCACGTGCGCAGCGAGAAAGACCCTTACACGCTCATGCGCATGGTGGATGTCAATATTTTCAACACCGACAAGACCATGAGGCAGGCCGCGGCGCTGGGGGCGCGCAAGTATTTCTGCGTCTCCACCGACAAGGCCGCCAACCCCGTCAATATGATGGGCGCAAGCAAGCGAATAATGGAGTATTTCCTGATGCGCCGCAGCGCGGAATTGCCCGTGTCCACCGCGCGCTTCGCCAACGTCGCCTTTTCCGACGGCAGCCTTCTCTACGGCTTCAACCGCCGCATGGAGAAAGGGCAGCCATTGTCCGCTCCTAACGATGTGCGGCGCTACTTTGTCACGCCGAAGGAATCTGGCGAACTTTGCCTGATGTCCGCGCTCCTTGGCGAAAACCGGGACCTGTTCTTTCCCAGGCTCGACGCAGGCGCGAACCTCATCACGTTTTCTGAAATTGCTGTTCGATACTTGCGGGCGCGCGGCTACGAGCCAGTCGAATGTGCCACCGAAGAAGAGGCGCGAGCCCGCGTGGATGAGCTTAAAGCGCGTGGCAAGTGGCCAGTCTACTTCTTCGCGAGCGACACCTCAGGCGAGAAAGATTTCGAGGAATTCTACACGGACCGCGAAACCCTCGACATGGATCGGTTCAAGACCATCGGCGTCATAAAGAACGGGCCCAGCTACGACGCAGCTGCACTTGAACATTTCGAGTCCGCGATCCGCGCCATGCGGGCCGCGGGGCGCTGGTCTCGCCAGGAACTCATCGGGCTTTTCAACCAGACCATTCCCGAATTCGCGCACAAGGAAACGGGCAAATTTCTCGACGGCAGGATGTAGCCATGCTGATCCGCATTTTCGACATTTTCTTTTCGCTTCTGGCGACAGTGATTCTTTTTCCCTTCATGATCCCCATCATGATCGGGCTCAAGGCCACAGGAGAACACTACATCTTCTACCTTCAGCCGCGCGTCGGGAAGGGCGGCAAAGACTTCATGGTCTTCAAGTTTGCCACCATGCTGAAGGACAGCCCCAATCTGCCGGGCGGCGTGCTGACACAGAAGGATGATCCGCGGATCCTGCCCATGGGCAGGTTCCTGCGCAAGACGAAGATTAACGAGCTGCCGCAGCTCATCAATATCCTGTTGGGGCAAATGAGCTTTGTCGGGCCGCGACCCCAAGCCAGGCGTCACTATGAGCTTTACGGCATGGATGTGCGCGCCGCCATAGACAATGTGCCGCCGGGCCTCACAGGCATCGCGTCGATCGTCTTTCGGGACGAGGAAGACATGCTGAACAAGGTTCCGGACGACCGCGACCATTTCCACGACACCGTGGTGGCGCCTTACAAGGGCCAGCTGGAAGTGTGGTGGACCCAGCACCGGACAGTCGGCAATTACTTCAAAATAGCCATAATGACGGCGATCGTGCTCGCAAGGCCACGGACGGACCTGTGGAAACGCTGGTTCAGGGATCTGCCGGAACCGCCCCCAGAATTGGTGGAGTATATATAAAAAATGGCCAAGCTGACGGGAAAGAATCCCAATGCCTGGTTTTGATTTGTAGTGCTGTGTGCTTTGCTGTCGCCTTTGTGATAGCATGATGCAATAGTGTCGATGGATGTTGTGAGGTTATATGTCAGAAGCAGTTGAGAACAAAACGACGCAGGTTCAGGAAAAGGACGAAGATGAGATCAGCTTGCTGGATCTTGTTGCCATTATCTGGAAACACAAGAAGCTGATTATCGGAGTCACTGCTGCGGCAATGGTGGTGGTGCTGATTTATGCGATCGTTTCCATAAAGCTTCCTCCTGAAAAAAGCTATTTGCCGAATGTCTATACATCCAAGGCGACCCTGCTTGTGCAATCCGGCAGTTCAAGCGGCCTGTCCTCTGCTCTGGCAGCATCGGGGCTTTCCAGCGTAGCGGGCCTTGCCGGGATAAGCGCCGGAGGGAATACGAATGGTCAGCTTGCCCAAACCCTCGCGACCAGCAACAGTGTGCTCGATACCTTGATCCAGAAATATCAATTGGCCGCTCGCTATAAGGTCAAGGGCCCAAGCATGACAAGTGATACGAGAGCAGCCGTCAAGCAACACTTGGCAGCCAAGTATGATGAGAAGACAGGGCTATTTACCATTTCATATGAGGATCGCGATCCTGTCCTCGCCAAGCAGGCTGTTGATGTCGTAGTCGATGAACTCGTAAAGCGCTTTTCTACCTTGGGCGGTGACAAGGCCATTCAGCAGAGGGACTTGCTTGAGAAAAAATTGGCCGAAGTGGAAAGCAATATCAATGACATGCAGAGCAAAGTAAAAGCCTTCCAGAACAAATATGGTACCGTCCAGGTTGAAGCCCTTGCTACCGAGCAGATCGCCATTCTTGCGCGTCTGCGTAGTGAGCTCATCCTGAAGGAAATGGACATATCCAATTATGAGAAAGTTTCGAAGATAAATGACCCGGTCATGATTCAGCTCAAGAATGAGCGGGATGATCTTGTGGCCAAGATCAAGGAAATTGAATCCGGCAAGGGCACGGGTACGAAAATGATGCCAAGCCAGAAGGAGATGCCTGATCTGGCATTTGAATATGCGAAGCTTGAACGCGATCTGGCGGTCCAGACGGAGGTTTACAAGACACTTACTCAACAGTATGAACTTGTCAAACTGACGGCATCAGGCCAGGAGCCGGCTTTCCAGATCCTTGAGATGGCGGAAGTCCCGGACAAGAAATCGGGCCCGTCACGGGCGATGACCTGTGTAGTTGTGACGTTTGCGGCTTTCCTGATTGCGGTACTGGCTGCCTTTGCTATCGAATCCATCCAGAAGATGCGCAACAATCCCGAAACCGTGGCTCGTTTCAAGGCGCTCAGCACGCCGGCCGCGAAAGCCCCCAGGGGGAAATGAAGATGAAAAGAAAAGCGCTTTACATAGTGATGCTCCTTGTAGCCATGGCGGCTGGGGCGCAGGTTTCGCAGGGAACCCAGGGAACAGGCACGACTGCCGGCAGCGGGACAGCAGGTTCTGCACTGCAGGGTGTTGCGCTCGCGACCGGGGCCAGCCAATCGCCCGCGTCCATTTCCTACACGGTGCCCGAACCCCAGACCCGGGCTTTGATGGCCATGGCAACCCCTGACTATCCGGTGACAGTCGGCGATATTTATACGCTGTCCTTCATGCGCTCCTACCAGCAGGAAAACATTTCCCTCATGGTCCAGGGAGACGGATTGATCAATGCAGGCTACTTCGGGCGCATCCAGACTCAGGGCATGAGTTTTCGCGCGCTCAAGGAATTCCTCGAGAAAAAGGTTTCAGCGGCCTATGTGGGGGCGAACCCTTCGCTCGTGATTGTCTCGACAGGTGTTTTCCCCGTGGAGGTGCAGGGCGAAGTTTCCTCATCACAGATTCTTACTGCCTGGGGTCTTACCCGCCTCTCAGAACTTGTAAGGGCTTTGGTGACACCCTACAGCTCGTTGCGGGAGGTCGCGGTCATATCGGGGAGCAGTGTGGCATCTGGCACGGCATCAAAGACCTATGATCTATTCAAGGCTGATCGCGAAGGGGACTTAAGCCAGGATCCGTATCTGCGGCCTGGGGACGTAGTGGAAGTGAA